>NZ_JBHYMQ010000020.1:0-125421 GCF_042742985.1 Streptomyces sp. NPDC058864
GGCCGGGGCCGGCGGGGCCGGCGGGGCGGCGCGCGGGCCGCGGGGGTCCGGCCGCGCCGCGGGGGGCCGTGGCGGTCATGACCCTCCCGAGGTGAGGCGGGTGATGGTCTCGGCGACCCGGTTCGGCAGGTCCTGCGTGGCGGCCAGACAGGCGCCGCCGGCCTCCGTCACGGCCTTGTTGAAGCGCAGCGAGCAGCCGTAGCTCTCCAGCGAGACCACCAGCACGGGGACGTCCACGGCGGGCGGCTCCTCGCGGGCGCTGTCCTCGTCGTCGGTGATGAGGACGATCAGGGTCCCGGGGGAGTCCGCGAGGGAGCGGGACCACCGGCGCAGGGCGGCGGCCACGGGGGCGTCCCGCTCGACCGGTGCCAGTGCCCGGATCGCGGCGTCCCGCGCGGCGGCGTCGTTCGGTCCCAGCGGCAGGAGGGTGCGGCCGGGTACCGCGGCGATGCCGTACCGGTAGCCGGAGGCGCGGGCCAGGACGGAACGCACGACGGAGACGTTGGCGCCGGAGTAGGAGGAGCTGGAGACGTCGACGGCGAAGAGGACGTCGCGCCGGGTGCCGGCGGCCTCGCCGTGGTCCCGCAGCGCGGCCTCGATGTCCTTGCGGGTGGGCGGCCGGCCGCCGGCCGGGGGGTCGGCGACGAAGATCGCGCTGTCCAGCGGGGTGTCGCCGGCCTCCGCCGTCCCGCTGACGTCCGTACGGAAGCCCTGCGCCGCCAGCGCCCGCTGTCCCGGGCGGGAGCCGAGCCATGCGGCGAGGCGGTGCACGGCCTCGGCGCGGTCGGCGCGGTCGGCCCGGCCGGTCTCCCAGGTCACCGGTACGAGGGTGAGGTCGAGGGGCGGCACGTCGGAGGGGTAGTAGGCGGTGTAGGGGTCCGACTGGTCGCCCAGGCAGGGCGGATGAGACTCCAGGGCGGGAGTGACGAGGGCGGCCAGGGTGGACTCGGCGGTGAGCAGGGCCTGTTGGGTGCCTCGCCGCTCGACCAGCCAGGTGCGGACCGAGCAGGCCAGGGCCCGGTCGTCCGCCGGGGGCACGGCGTCGGTGGTGATCCGGGTGCCCGGTGTCAGATGCAGCAGCTGGTCCAGGGCGGCGTCCGAGGAGTGCGGTTCCGCGCTGCGGACGACCACGTCCTGCGCGTGGGCGGCGTCGACGAGTTGCTGGGCGGTGCTGCCGGTGCGGCCGACGCCCTCCAGCGAGGTGGTCGCGGCGACGACGGCCGGGGAGTGCGCGAGGGTGTCCGGACGGCCGAGGGCGACGACGCTCTCCGGGCGCCGGGTCTCGGCCAGGACCTGGGTGAGCGCGGTGCCGGCCGCCGGTATCCACACGTCCGGGTGCGGCCCGACGTCCCGTAGCGGCGTCGCGCAGTCCCCGGCATCCCCGGCATTCCCGGCATCCTCGGCGCCCCCGCCGTCCTCGCAGGCGCGTTCCGGCTCGGCCCAGGCGGCGGAGGCGCGGAAGGCGGCGATGGTGCGGTCGGCCGGCGCCGCGTAGACGGTGGTGTTGATCTGGCCGCAGCCCTCGGGCCGGCCGCCGAGCGAGGCGGTGGTGCCCTCGGCCTGGCTGTCCTGGAAGGCGTCGAGCACGGAGGTGAGCGCCGCGCGCGTCTCCGGCGAGGTGAGCACCCGCAGTTCGAGCGGGGCGGGACACAGCGGTGCCGGACGGTGCGCCCACGTCCAGCCGGTGACACCGCCCGCGAGCAGGGCCAGGGCGGTGCCGAGGCCGACGGCCCGGTGCCACAACGGCTGATGGGGGCCCGCCGTCCACGTCCAGGTGAAACCGGCGTACTGGGCGAGCCGGCGCAGCGGCGCCAGCCGGCGGACCCCACGGGCGGGGCGCGGGGTCCGCCGGGCCTGGGACAGGACGGTGTCGCCCGCGCTGTTGCTGGAGCGCTCGGTCGGGAACCAGGGGTCGTAGTCCGCGCGCTCGTCGAGCGTGGCGGCGTACTCGTCGGCCAGTTCGTGCAGCCGGACCCCGAGGCGCTGCACGGTGACCGGGTCGTACGGGTCGGTGCCCTCGGTCAGCACCCGGACCAGGGCGCCGGTGAAGGGCGTCGGGTCGATGCCGTCGCCCTTGTGGATGCGCGAGCCGACCGCCGAGGAGGTGATCAGGGAGAACGGCCGCTCGGGCAGCGGCACCAGGCCGGCGTTGCCGGAGTAGCAGCAGTCCAGCACGAGGACGACGCGTTCGGCGCGCGAGGAGGCGAGCAGCCTCAGCAGGTCGCGGTACGGGATGCCGTCGAGGCGGGCGCCTTCCTTGGTGGACTCCCGGGTCATCAGGTAGAGCTCGGGCTCCCCGGTGCCCAGGTCGACGTAGCCGTGCCCGGTGAAGTGGACCAGCAGCAGGTCCTGGGCCTGGGCGGCGGCGGTGCCGATCAGCCGCAGCGCGCGGTCGCGGGTGCGCGGCTCGGTGAGGGTCTCCACGGTGCGCGGGATGAACCTGCCGAGTCCGCCGGAGACGAGCGCGGCGCGCAGCCGCGCCACGTTGGCCCGTGCGGAGGGGATGTTGGAGAAGTCACGGGCGTGCTCGTACTGGGACACCCCGATCAGGACCGCCCGCGACCGGGACGCGAACGGTTCGTACGGCATGCCCGCCGGACCTCCCCAGGGCCGTCTTCCTCCGGATCTAGTTCTCCAGCGTCTGGCGGATGCGGGCCGCCATGGCCTCCAGCTCGCCGCGGGTCAGGGCGTCCCGGCCGGTGAGGACGCACTCCACGTCCCCGGCGCGGACGGTGACGCTGAGCGAGTCGCCGGGCTGGTTGCGCAGGTGGTTGCGCAGGGCGCGGAGCAGCGTGAGGGCGGTCGCCTGAAGGGTCTCCTGGAGGATCATCAGCAGCAGGTCGTAGGCGACGCCCATGCTCTCGCCGGCGGGCCGCTCCCTCCGCACGACCAGCGGCGCCAGTTCCTCGTCGGCCCGCAGCCAGACCTCCAGTCTGCGCAGGTCCTCCGCCGCGTCCTTGCCGCCCTCCAGCTCGATGGTCACATACGTGTCCATGACGCCTCCCCTCACTCCCAGCCTACGCTGACGTCCCGTCATTCACACTGCTCGTGCACGGAGTTGTGTGTAGCGGACAGGAAGTCGCGGCGGTCCGGGCGCGCCCGAGGCGCCCTACCCCGGCGGCGGCCGGGTGCGCCATGATGCCCGAGTACCCCTCGTACGGGCGTTTCGCCCGATCTTGGAGGCCGCGATGAAGCTGGGCAGGGCACTGGCGAACGGATACGCGCAGGAGACGGACGAGGACTTCACGGGCCGGGAGCGGTTCGTGGACGAGGAGGAGGTCCCCGCCGGCCGGACCCCGGACACCGACGGGGCACCCGCGGCGGAGCCCGCCGAGGCCGCGGCACGGTGAGGTTCGCCCGCCGGTTGCCCGAGGAACGGCCGGCGGTGCCCCCCACGGGGTACAAGCTGGCCTTCCCGCTGCTGGCGCGCGACGGCGCCCGGGTGGGCTTCCGGGGCGTGTCGCTGGGCGGGCGGATCGTGTACGACGCCCTCGACGACGCCGTGTGCGGCCACGGGCGGCGGCACCGCAGCCCGGCGCGGGGCTGCGACTGCGGCTTCTACTGCCTGCACACGGCCGCCGAGGCACAGGC
Organism: Streptomyces sp. NPDC058864; assembly: GCF_042742985.1. Classification (NCBI taxonomy): domain Bacteria; kingdom Bacillati; phylum Actinomycetota; class Actinomycetes; order Kitasatosporales; family Streptomycetaceae; genus Streptomyces; species Streptomyces sp. NPDC058864. The sequence continues at coordinate 3,592 of NZ_JBHYMQ010000020.1, forward strand.
CCTGACCTGCGCGACCGACTGCCGGGACGCGGTGGTGCTCCAGGTGAGCGTGCTGGGCGCGTACACCCGGTACGAGCGCGGGACGCGCTACGCCCGGCAGCGGGTGCGCACCGTGCGCATGGGCGCCTGTCGCTGCGGGCGGGCCGCCCGGGTCTTCGTACGCGACGGCACCGGGCCGCCGGGCTGGCGGGCGCTGACGGCGGCCTGCCGCCGCTGCGCGGCCGGACTGCGGGTGCTGCGGCCGGCCGAGTTCGCGCGCCTGGCCGGACCCTGGGTGAACGTGACAGGGGAGCCGCCCGCACCGGGCGCCGCCGAGCCGCCGGGCGAGCGGCGGTCGCACGAGAGGCAACCGTACGAGGAGCCGCTGCGCGAGGAACGGCTGCGCGAGGAACCGCCGGCGGAGGCGGACCGGCTCAGGGAGACGCCGGACCTTTTCCAGGAGCGGCCGGAGCGGCCGGACCGCCTCTACGACAGGCCTCCGTCCGGGTAGCCGCCGGCCCGTCCGGCCGTGCCGGGCCGCCTCATGATCGGCCGCCCATACTGGAACACATGGAGCACAACGCCGAGCTCAGGGACTTCCTGCGGGCCCGCAGGAACCGGTTGAGCCCGCAGGACGCCGGTATCACCGTCAGCGGTGCGCCGCGCCGTGTGCCGGGGTTGCGGCGGGAGGAGCTGGCGCGGCTGGCCGGGGTGAGCACCGATTACTACACCCGTTTGGAGCAGGGCAGGCACCTGAATGTCTCCGAGGCGGTGCTCGACGCCGTCGCCCGCGCCCTGCGACTGGACGCGGCGGAACGCGCCTGCCTCTTCCAGCTGGCGCGGCACCGTACCCCGCCCCGCCGCAGGCCGCAGCGGCCGCAACGGGTGCGCCCGGAGGTCTACCGCGTGCTGGACCTGCTGGGCGACCGCACCCCCGTGTTCGTCGTCGGCCGCCGTACGGACGTGCTGGCCGCGAACCGGCTGGCCCGCACGCTGCTCACCGACTTCGACGCGCTGCCGCACCGCGATCGCAACCTCGCCCGCTTCATGTTCCTCGACGACGCGGCCCGCGACCTGCACCGGGAGTGGGACAAGCACGCCGCCGAGACGGTCGCCGCCCTGCGGCTGGACGCGGCACGCCACCCCGACGACCCGGGGCTGACGGAGCTGGTCGGCGAGCTGACCATCAAGAGCGCCGAGTTCCGCGCCTGGTGGGCCGACCGCAACGTGCGGCAGAAGTCGCACGGCGTGAAGCTCTACCACCACCCCGTCGTCGGCGACCTCGCCCTGTCGTACGAGTACGTGCTTTTCCCCGGCGACGGCGACCAGCTGGTGTGCATCCACACCGCCGAGCCCGGCTCCACCTCCGAGGCGGCCCTGCAGCTGCTGGCCGCGTGGACCGTATCCGACACACCCGCCGGCGGGTTCCCCGACCCGGAGCCCGACCCCAGGTGACGCCGCGAGGGCGGCACCGGCGTCGCGCCGGTGCCGCCCTCGGCGGGGATGCGTCAGCAGCCGTCCGGCTTGATGCGGACGATCTGCGGGTCGTGGTCGCTCGCCTGGTCGGCGAACTCCGCGTTGATGTGCACCACGTCGTAGTCGAAGCGGTCCAGTGCCGGGCTGAGCAGGATGTGGTCCAGCGACTGCGAGTTGCCCTCGTAGACGTAGGTGTAGCGCTCGGACTTGGGCAGCGTGGTCAGCAGGTCCTTCAGCACACCGCCCGAGGTGAGCGTGGACACCGTGCCGGAGAACTCGTAGTCGTTGAGGTCGCCGAGGACCACGACGTTGGCCTGCCGGTCGGCCGCGAGCAGCGACTTCACGAAGGTGTTGACCTCGGTGGCCTGCAGCTTCCGCTGGGTCTCGGAGCTGCGCACCGGCTGCTGGTTGACGCTGTGCAGCGGCTGGTCGCCGCCCTTGGAGTTGAAGTGGTTGGCGATGACGAAGACCGGCTTGCCGTGGAAGCGGAACTCGCCGACCAGCGGCTTGCGGCTGGCGTTCCACGCCTCGCTGCCTGGGTTGATCCGGCCCGGCGAGACCGAGAGTTCCGCGCCCTTGCGGGTCTTGACGGCCTTGACCGCTGTGGTGGCGTCGCCGCCGGCGCGGTCGGTGAACTGCACGCGGTGCGGGTTGAAGAGGAAGACCTGGCGGATGTTGCCGCCGGGCTCACCGCCGTCGGTGTCGTTCGTGGGATCGACCGCACGCCAGCTGTAGCGGGGGCCTCCGGCCGCGACGATCGCGTCGGTGAACTTCTGCAGGGTCTGGTCGGCCGCGACCGTACCGTCGTCGGTGGCGCCGTTGTTGTCCTGGATCTCCTCCAGCGCCACGATGTCGGGCGAGGAGAGGTTGGTGACGACGCCGTCGGCGAGCCGCGCGAACTTGTCGGCGGGGTCGCTGGGGTCGAGGTTCTCCACGTTGTACGTGGCGACCGCGAGCTCACCGCCCTTCTGCTTGCGGGTCACCTCGCGCTTGAGGCCGTTGTCGGTCAGCGAACCCAGCTGCGTGGCCTGGAGGGTGTAGCCGCCGAAGCCGTCGTAGTCGATCGGGCCGGTGGTGGTGCCGGTCAGCTCGTCGCCGACGTCGGCGGTCGGGACGTCGGTGCCCGCGCCGATCGACATGACCTTGATGCGACCGGTGTTGGGCCCGTCGTACGAGCCGTACACCGTGCCGCCGCGGCGGGTGGGGTTCTCGTCCGGCTTCACCGTCACCCAGACCTCGTGGTACTGGGTGGTGCCGCCGACGACCCGGGCGTCGGTGAACCGGGCCAGCTCGCCCTCGTGGGCCTCGTAGAAGTCCAGGGCGTAGCGGGCCGGGTCGAGCGGCAGGCCCTCGATGCTGCCACCGCCGGCGTCGGGCGCGTACGCGGCCGGGACGGTGGACGCGTCCAGCGTGGCGGGGGCGGGCAGGGCGTTGCCGGCCGAGAGCACGGCGGTGGTCGGGGCGGTGACCTCGGTCACCGACTGGCTGCCGGTGCCCGGGTAGTACTCGGAGACCTTGCCGGTCACCAGCACCTTGTCGCCGACGGCGACGGTGGGCGTGACGGAGCCGGTGTAGACGAACACGCCCTCGCTGGTGCGGGCGTCGGCGTCGGCCTCCGGATCCTGGATCCAGTAGCCCTTGGAACCGGTGGTGCGGACGCCGGTGACGATGCCGGGGACCCGGGTGACGGTCTGGCCCTTGAGCGGGGAGACCCGGGTGGTGCCCTGGATGTCGTGGATCCGGGTGGTGCCGGGCTCGGTCGGCTCGGGGTCGGGCGTCGGGTCCGTGGTGCCGCCGCCCGGGGTCTGCCCGGCGGCATTGACCGGGGTCGGCGCGCCGGCGGTGAGGTCGGCGGCGTTGTCGTCGGTGTCGGCCAGGGACGCGCCGCGGGCGACGGAGGCGGTGTTGCTCGCGCCGGTCGCGGGGCCGCTGCCCTCGCGCACGACCGCGGTGCCGAAGCCGACGAGGTCGACCACGCGCGGATCGGCGGTGCAGTCGGCGGCGGTGATGCAGGTCAGCGGGGTGGTGCCGTTGACGAGGGCGATGGTGCCGCTGGTGCCGCTCATCGCGATCGAGCCGCTGGCGTCGGCGGCCGGCAGGGGCGTCGTACCGCCGGTGCCGGCGGACTCCGACACGAGGTAGCGGCCGCCGGGGGCGATCGCACCGGTCAGCGCGGTCGCCTGCCACTTGGAGGACGCGGACGGGGTGCCGGGCAGGTACTGCACGCTGTAGCCGGCCAGGTCGTACGCGGCCGAGCCGGCGTTCGCGAGTTCCACGAAGTCGTTGGTCAGCGTCGCACCGGAGTTGCCGCCGCCGCCGTAGACCTCGGCGACGACCGCCTCGCCGGAGGGGGTCGCATGGGCGGCGGGCAGCCCGGTCAGGACGACGGACGCGGCGATTCCGGTCGATATGAGCGCGAGCGCCGCGACGCGGCTGCGGTGTCGGCTCGGTCTGGCGTTCGGCACGAGGATTTCTCCTATCGGGGTCCAACAGCCCGTCAAACACGGGCAGCGCACGGCGGACCGGCTCAAGTTACGCGCGTAGAAAGAGGCGTGACAAGGGCAATGAGGTTAATTCTGCGAGTTCGCCGTGGCGCAACCGCGACACCGGAGCCGCCGGCGGACCCCCGGCCCCTGTCGTCGGACTCCCTCCGCCGGCCTTCGACCGGGGGCGCGCCAGGAGGTGCCCCCGCCCCGCGCGGCGCGGGCCGCGCCACCGTTCGGGCGACCCCCCGATGGGTCACCCGGCGCGCCGGGACCGGCCGGGGTTGCCACATTGGTGACGTCCCGTCAGTAGCGCTCGCCCCACCTCAAGCCCATCTCACCCCCGCGGAGCCCGACGTGCGCCCATCCCTCGGACGGCCCGGCCGCCGCCGGCGGTCAGCCCTCGCCGCCGCCCTGCCGGCGGTCGTCGCAGTCCTGCTCACCCCGGCCCCCGCCAGCGCCGCCCCGGCGGCCCCCGGAGCCGGATGCGCCCCGGTCGCCTACGCCGGCACCGGCACGCCCGGCCGCGGTGGCGACGGTGCCGCCGCCACCGCGGCCACCCTGCACGACCCGGCCGGGCTCGCCACGGACGCCGCGGGCCGCCTCTACATCGCCGACTCCGCCAACCGCGCCGTCCGCCGCGTCACCGCGGGCGCGGCCGGCGCCGCGCCCGTCATCACGACGTTCGCGACCACCGACTTCGCCCCGTACGGCCTCGCGGTCGGCCGGGACGGCACGGTCTACGTCTCCGGCGAGGGCAAGGCCGTCTCCGTGCGCGCAGACGGCCACGGCAGCACCACGCTGCTCACCGAGGCCGGCCGGCACGACGCCGTCGCCGTCGGCGGTGACCGCTCCGTGTACGTCTCGGGCGGCCCGGACGGCGGACTGCGGCGGATCCCGCCCGGCGGCAAGGGAGGCAAGGGCGGCAAGGGTGGCAAGGCCGACAAGACCCCGGTCCGCTACTTCCCCGGCGCCACCGTCGGCGCCCTCGCCGCCGACCGGGACGGCAACGTCTACGCCGTCGTCGACGGCCGCGTCCGGCGCATCGACCACGACGGCCGGGTCACCCCGGTACCCGGCGCCGCCCGGCTCACCTCCGGCGACGTCCACGGGCTCGCGGTCACGGAGGACGGCTCCCTCTTCTACCCCTCCCCGCGCGCCCGCACCTCCGGGGCCGCCCCCCTCAACCGCCCCTGGGGCACCGCCCTCGCCCCGGGCGGCCGGCTCTACGTCGCCGACCACGCCGCGCACCGCGTCTACGTCGTAGCCCGGCCCGTCCTCGTACCGGGGCGGCTCCGCGTCACGTCCGGCCCGCACGGCCACGCCACCGGCGACGTCCTCAAGGGCGTGACCGGGAGCGGGACGACGGTCACCGCCCACAGCGAACCCGTGCGGGGGGTCCTCGTCCAGCAGGCCAACGGCCTCTTCTCCTACACCCCGCGCGAAAACTTCTCCGGCACCGACGCCTTCACCGCCACCATCACGGACGCCTGCCGGAACGCGACGACCCGCACCGTTCTGGTGCGGGTCGTCGCCAAGCCCCTGCCGCGCGCCGGGTGACGCGCGGCCCCGTCAGCCGCGAGCCTCGGCCACGGCCGCGCCCAGGGCCTCCTTGATGCGCGGGCCCAGCCGGGCGAAGCCCAGCTCCTTCATCGCGGCGCGCAGCAGTTCGTCGTCCGACCGCTTCTCGCCGTCGCCGTCGATCCACCGCACCAGCGCGGTCAGTTCCGCCGCCGAGTACGCCGTCACGGCCTTCCCCGGCGTCACCTCCGGCCTCTGCGGCCGCCCCGCCGGCTCCGCCTCAGACTCGGACTCGGACTCGGGCTCGGGCTCGGCGGCGGGCGCGGGCGCCGCCTCCGCGACGGGCTCCGCCGTCACCGGGACCTCGGCCACGGCTTCGTCCGCGACGGGCTCTGCCACCACGACCGGCTCCGCCTCGACGGGAGGAGCGACCTCGGCCTCAACGACCGGCTCCACGGCAGGGACTTCCGCCCCGACAACCGGCTCCGGCTCACCAGCAGGTGCCTCAGCCGCGGCTTCGTCCGCAACGGGCTCCGCCACCACGACCGGCTCCGCCTCGACGGGAGGAGCGACCTCGGCCGGAACAACCGCTGCCGCCGGCGCTTCGGCCACCGGCTCCGTGACCGCCTCGACGACGGGCTCGGGTTCACCGGCGGGGGCCTCCGCCTCGACGACCGGCTCCGCCTCCGCGACGGGCTCCTCCGTCACCAGGACCTCAGCCGCGGCTTCGTCCACGACCGGCTCCACCTCGACGGGAGGAGCGACCTCGGCCTCAACGACCGGCTCCTGCACGGACGCCGCGACAGCGGCCTCCTCCGCGACCGGCTCCGCCTCTACCGCAGGCGCTTCCTCCGCCACTGGCGCTTCCGCCTCTACAGGCGCTTCGGCCGCTGGCTCCGCCTCCGCAGAAACGGCCTCGGCAACCGGCTCCGGCTCGGCCGGAACAACCGCCTCCGCGGGCGCTTCGGCCACCGGCTCCGTGACCGCCTCGACGACGGGGTCGGGTTCACCGGCGGGGGCCTCGGCCTCGGCGACCGGCTCCGCCTCCGCGGAAAGCTGCTCCGGCTCCGCGGCCGGAGCCTCCGCCTCGGCAACCGGCTCGGCCTCGGCGGCCTCCGGCTCCACGATGGTCTCGGGCTCTGCCACCCGCTCCCCCTCGACCGCAGACTCCGGCTTCGGCGACGGCGACGGCTCTGCCTCCGCCGTGGCGCGCGGTTCGGGGACGACCGGGCTCTCCGCCTCGCCCAGCAGCGCGACGACCTCGGCCGTGTCCGCCCGGCGCTCCGTCAGTTCCGCGAGTACCGCGCCGAGGCCCTGTGCCTCCAGACGGTCCCGCGTGGCCTTGAGGTTGGGCAGCCGGTACAGCGTGCCCTCGTCCGCGGCAAGGCGGTCGAGGAGCTCCGCGAGCTCATCGAAGGGGAGGGCGTCCAGCGCGGCCTCGGGCCGCAGGAGGCGCCCCAGTTCGGTGAGCCCGGTGCCGGCGGCCTCGGCGGCGCGGGAGGCCTCGTCGAGGAAGTCCGCGTCCGCGGGGACGGCCGGCCGGCCGGCGCCGCCGAGGGCGGCCCAGTCGGTGCGCTCGGTGGCCGCGGAGGCCAGGGCGGAGTGCACGGCGTCGCGCCGCGGCCTCCCGGTGGCCAGCCCGCGGACGCGTCCCCGCAGCGACCGGCGGCGCAGCCAGGTGACCTTCACTCCGCGGTCCCGGCGCCAGGCGCCGTTCGCGGTGGCGGCGACGAACTCGTCCAGCTCGGCCTCGGCCACGTCGTACACGTCGGCGTTCAGCGTGCGCAGCGTCAGGCGTACGCGCAGCAGCAGCGACACGGCCCGGCCGCTCTCGGCCACCGTGCGGGGGGCGTCGATGCCCAGGGCCTCGGCCTCCTCCAGGCGGCGCGCGGCGGAGCGCAGCGCGGGCAGGTCGCGGCCGCGCAGCTCCGCGAGGACGGTGGAGGCGGCGCGCGCCTCCTCGGGGCCGGCGACGGTGTCCACGGCGGCGTACCAGGCGTGGGTGTCGGTCGTCAGCGTGAAGCCGCCGAGCTCGGCGTAGGCGCGCAGGTCGTCGCGCGCCTCCGCGGGGAGGGAGGCGATGTCGGCGGTGCTGTGCAAGGAGGGTGCGGTCATATGAGGTCCGGTTCCTGGCAAGTGCGGTGGGCGTCGGCGGCGTGCGCGCGGCGGAGCGGCCCCGGGCCGGCGTGCTCGCGGTGGCCCCACGATACGGGCGCGGTACACCCCGGCGCACGCGCCCCGTCCGTAACGGTGGGCACGGCAGCACCGCCCGTGCACGGAGAGGGATGGCCCGGATGCCCCATGTGACCCCGTTGGCGTTCCGGGACTCCTGCGATCCCCGTGGCCAGAGCGACACATGTCATCAAGAGGCGACAGAAGGACCCCGTGGGATAATTCGAAGTGGGCACGAAAGGGATTTTTCGTGATCGACAAGACCGTGTGGCGCGGTTACGAGAGCGGCCGGCCCGACCGGAGCGGTCAGGCCGAGGCCTTCGACGCCATCGGTGACCGCTACGACGAGGCCTTCCCGCACAAGGAGGGGCAGTTCTCCGCCGGCCTGTGGCTCGTGGACACCCTGCCGCCCGGGTCCCGTGTGCTGGACCTGGGCTGCGGCACCGGGCTCCCCACCGCCCGGCAGTTGAGCGACGCGGCGTTCGACGTCGTCGGCGTCGACCTGTCCGGGGGCATGCTCGAACTCGCCCGGACCTATGTCCCGGACGCCACCTTCCACCAGTTGGACATCGCCGACCTGCGCCCCGGCGGCCCGGCCGCGCTCGGCCGCTTCGACGCCGTCGCGGCCTTCTTCTCCCTGCTGATGCTGCCGCGCGCCGAGATCCCGCACGCCCTCCGCACCATCCACCATCTGCTGCTCCCGGGCGGGCTGTTCGCCCTGTCGATGGTGGAGGCCGACGTGGACGACTTCTCCATCCCGTTCCTCGGCTGCACCATCCGCGTCTCCGGCTACCTCCGGGAGGAGTTGCTGCACGTCATCGAGTCGGGCGGCTTCGAGATCGTCAAGGAGTTCTCGTACACCTACGCCCCGGCCTTCAGCGACGTACCACCGGAGGAACAGGTCTTCCTCTGTTGCCGGCGGACCGGCTGAGGCGGGACGGGCCAGGACGTGGCGCGGCACCGCACCCCCGGCGAAGACCCCGGCCCGGCCGGGGGCGGGGCGGGGCCGCCCGAGCGGCACACCACATGGCCCCGCGACGCCGACGCGCCCCGCGCGCCCGGCCAGCCGCAGACCGACCGGCTCCGCTACCTCGACGCGGCGACCCGGCGCATCGCCGCCGGCATGGACCTGGACGAGACGCTGCGCGAGCTGGACACGGCGGCCGTCCCCGCCTTCGCCGACGCGATCTTCGTCCATCTGCACGACCCGCTGCTGACCGGGGAGGGGGTGGAGGGCGGCCTGGACACCGCGGACGCCGTCGTCCTGCACCTGCACCCCACGGGGCGGCGTCCCCCGGGACGGCCGCCCCCGGGGCTGCCGTCCCCGGACGCGGAGGCCGCGGCGCCCGAGCCGCCGCAGATCGCGTTGCGGTGCGTCAACCGCCCGGGCCCGCAGGGGGTTTCGGAGTGCGTGCGGCTCAGCACCGCCGGCCGGCTCACCCGGCTGCTGAGGGAGGGCCGCCCGGTCTTCGGCGACGCCCCCGGCATCGCCCCCGCCGCCAGGGAACTGCTCGGCCCGGTGGTCGGTCCGCCCGGCACGCTGCCGCCCGGCCGCCGCCTGATCATCGCCCCACTGCACGGCCGCAACCGCCTCATGGGCACCCTGGCCCTGCTGCGCCGTCCCGAGCGGGCCCCCTTCACCGCCGACGACCTGCTGGTCGCCTCGCAACTGGCGACCCACACCGCGCTCGGCGCCCACAAGGCGCTGATGTACGGCCACGAGGCGTCCGTTGCCGACGCGCTGCAGCGCACCATGCTCCCCGCCTCCCTCCCCGAGCCCACCGGGGTCAGGCTGGCCAGCCGCTACCTGCCCGCCTCGGAGACCGCGCGGGTGGGCGGCGACTGGTACGACGCCATACCGCTGCCCGGCAGCCGCGTCGCGCTCGTCGTGGGTGACGTGATGGGCCACTCGATGACCTCCGCCGCGATCATGGGCCAGCTGCGCACCAGCGTGCAGGCCCTCGCCGGGCTCGACCTGCCCCCGGACGAGGTCCTGCACCACCTCGACGAACAGGCCCAGCGGCTGGGCATCGAGCACATCGCGACCTGCCTGTACGCGGTCTACGACCCCATCTCGCACCGGCTGCTGATCGCCAACGCCGGCCATCTGCCGCCGGTCGTCCTGCTCCCCGGCGGCAAGGGCGAGGTGCTGCCCGTGCCCGCGGGCGCGCCGATCGGGGTCGGCGGCGTCGACTTCGAGACCGTCGAGATGCCCGCGCCCTCCGGGGCCACCCTGCTGCTCTACACCGACGGCCTGGTCGAGTCCCGCGGGCACGACATCTGGACCGGGGTCGAGAAGCTGCTGGCCCGCATCCAGACCCCCGGCCGCGACCTCGTCCCGCCGCCCCTGGAGGCCCTGTGCGACCAGGCGCTCGGCGACCTCGGCCCCGGCGGCTCCCGCGACGACGACATCGCGCTGCTGGCCGCCCGCTTCGACGGTTTCCCCACGCACAGCGTCGCCTACTGGTACCTCGCCCCGCAGCCGGAGACCGCCTGCCGCGCCCGCCGCCTCACCCGGCGCGCCCTGCACCGCTGGGGCCTCGACCCGATGCTGGAGACGACCGAACTGCTCGTCAGCGAGGTGGTCACCAACGCCGTCCGCTTCGCGTCCCGTCCCATCACGCTGCGCCTGCTGCGCACCGACGTGCTGCGCTGCGAGGTCGGCGACGACTCGCCCCTGGTCCCCCGGGTGCGCCGCGCCGGGCCGGAGGACGAGACCGGCCGCGGCCTGTACGTCGTCGACCGCCTCGCCGCCCACTGGGGCGCCCGCCGCCTGGGGACGGGCAAGGTCGTCTGGTTCGAACTCCCCATCCCCGACGAGGCCCGCCGCCGCGGCGCGACCCCGGCGTAGCGGCCGTCCGCGCCGCCCGGCCTCATCGCCGCTGCGGGGAGGATGAATTGGCGCCGGCGACCGACCACCGCGGCCGCCCACCGCGGCCGCACGCCCATCCGGGCGGGCCCTCTCGGATGTCACACCGCTGCCGCGTACCGCCTCCACCACATAAGGCGGGGCGAAACGCAATAATCCCGACATGCGCACACACATCGCCGCAACCGCGTTGCTGATCGCCGTCACCGGGCCGGCCCTTGCCGGCTGCGGCTCCTCCGCCGACACCACCGCCACGGCACCCGAAGCCGCGCCCTCCCAGTCCCTGGCGGCCCGGACCGACCAGAACGACCAGACCGCCCAGGACGACGCCCTGGCCGACGCCGGGCTCCCGGCCGTCCCCACGGGGGCCGAGCGAGCCGCGCTCATCGCGGCCCTGCAGGCCGTCAACCCCGACTTCGCCAAGGACCCCGACAAGGCCATCGCCGCCGCCCGCGAGCAGTGCGGCGTCATCAACAGCAACGACCCCCAGGCGGACGCGGAGGCCAGCAAGCGCTTCACGTACCACGGCAACGCGCTGACCGAGGCCCAGGGCAAGGCCATCAACGACGCCCTGAAGCGCCTCAAGTTCTGCGGCGCCTGACCCGCCGTCCCGCGCCCCGGAACGCCCCGGGCCCCCGTCCGGAACACATCCGGGCGGGGGCCCCGCGCCGGGCGCTACGCGCGCGGCGGGCTCACCGGGTGACTACTTGATGTTCCACTGGCCGGTCTCGTCGGCGAAGCCGCTGTCGAGGGCCATCTGCAGCTTGGTGATCTTCGACGCCTTGGGGACCTCGAAGACGACCCAGCCGAGGCCCTTCGCACCCTTGGTCAGGCGCAGGTCGCTGGACATCGCGGGGCCGGCGGTCACTTCCCCGAAAGTGGTCTGGAACTGCTGGCCGTCGCCGTCGGTGACGGTGAGTCCGTTGCCAGGGCTGTCGGAGTAGACGGCGGTGCCGGTGTTGGTCAGGCGGAGCTGGGCGGCGACCCACCGCTTGCCCTTCTCCGGGGCCATGAACTCGTCGCTGCTCTTGGCCGGGTCGACCCACTTGACCAGGGTGACGTCGATCCGGGAGCCGTCGTCCATGCCGTGCAGGCTGATGGTGTCGCCGATCCCGGCCTCCTTCTCCCGCTTGTCCGCGGACTTCTTGTCCGCGGGCTTCGCGGACTTGCCGCTGCTCCCGCCCTTGCCGGCGGCCTTGGTCGCAACGGGCTTGGTGCTGACGGTCGTCGGCCCGGTGCAGGCGGTCAGGCCGGCGGCGAGGATGGCTACGGCCGCGATGGGCATGGCGAACTTGGCGTGCATTTCGTCCCCCCAGGGATGGCATATGCGGGTTGGTGAAAACGAGCATGCCACGCCTTTGATGTTGTGAACGCGGTTTACAGGCACAGTGACTGTGTCGTGACACGTCAGTGACGAGCCCAGGATGCGCCGGCCGGGCGGCCCGCGCCGCGCGCACGCCCGCGCGCTCGGTGCGCGAGGTCAGGGCCACCTCGCGACCGGCGGAGCCAGACCTTCGCGCGCGGCGTCGCGTACGTCCGCGTCCTCATCCGCGGTGAGCCGTTCGAGCGCGGCCCGGGCCTCCGGAGCCGCGCTTCGGGACAGCATCCAGGCGTGGAGCGCCCCCACGGCTTCTCTGCGGACTTCGGGCGCGGCATCGAAGGTGCCGGTGATCAGGATGGCCTGGGCCCGTGAGGGATCGCCCAAGCCGAAGAGGGTGCCGAGAGTGCGCATCACATGGGCGCGCACCCCGGGGTCGGGGTCGGAAGCCGCGTCGGCGACCAGCCCGAGGTGCTCGCGCCCGAAGTCGTCGACGCTGCACAGACCCCACAGGCCGACTCTCCGCGTTCCGGGGTCGTCGGACGCGACGTGCTCCAAGGTCAGAGCGAGCGCGGTCCCGGGCCACTCCAGGAAGAGTTCGGCGACGTCGCTCTGGAGGGTGTCCCCGTCCTCGTTGCGGTCGCTCACCATCGCGCGCAGCAGAGCGGGCAGCGCGTCCGGTCCACATGCACCGGCCAGGACGTGGGCGATCTCATCCCGCGCGAAGGAATCGTCCGCCTCGACGTAACGGGCGAGCCGCCGCTCCAGCTCCGGCCGCAGGAACGCCGCCGCCGGCGTCCGGAGTTGCTCGACCAGCGGGTCGCACCGATGCCATCTTCGGGGCCCGCGCCCGGCGTCCGCGTCGAGCCACGCGTCCAACTCACCCAGCGCGCGGCGCAGCGCCGCACACTCCGTCCCGCCCTGTGCCCGACCCGCCCCGGTCACGCCGCCGACCCTACGGGTGGGTGGTGCCAGCGGCGCCGGCCACGAGCGGCACGGCAGGCGGGCAGCCTCGAACAGCTCGCTGAGGGCGCGCCGGAGTAGCGGCCGTGCGGGCGTGATCCTCTTCACTTCGGCCGGGCCCGGGCCGAACTACCGGTCCCCAGAGCCCCGAGAACACCTCAGCCCCCTGGCCGGATGCACTCCGACCAGGGGGCTTTCGGTAGGCCGTGTGGGACTCGAACCCACAACCAATGGATTAAAAGTCCACTGCTCTGCCAATTGAGCTAACGGCCCGCACCCCGCAGCATAGCCGGACGGCGGCCGTGGCTCCGAGCGCATTCGGCCCGTGCGGCGCGGCCGCCGCCGGCGAGGGGGCGGAACGGTCAGCCGGAGGTGTCGGCCGGGGCGGGTGCGGGGACCTCGGCGGCGGGGCCCCGGTCGCGGAGGAACCAGTGGCGGGCCGAGACGAACCACCATGTCGCGGCGAAGCCGAGAACGACCAGGACGGCGATCGGTGCGTAGTTGAACGTGTCGACCGTGACCGGGCTCACCTGGGGCAGCATGAAGAGCACGGTGATGAAGGCGACCCACGACACGGCGATGACGCCGATCGGGCGGGACCAGCGGCCGAGGTGCCAGGGGCCGCGCTCGAAGTCGTCGCCCTTGCCGAGGCGCAGGAACGTCGGGATGACGTACGCGATGTAGAGGCCGATGACGGCGATCGAGGTCACGGCGGCGTACGCGGTCAGGTTGATCAGGTACGGCAGGCCGAGGACGAGCGCGCCGAACGCGGCCAGCCAGACGGCGTTGGTGGGGGTCCTGGTGCGCGGGTTGATGCGGTGCCAGACCGCGGAGAAGGGCAGCGCCCCGTCGCGCGAGAAGGCGTAGATCATGCGGCTGTTGGCGGTGACGGAGGCCATCCCGCAGAAGAGCTGGGCGCCGATCACGACGAGCAGCAGGAGCTTGCCGCCGACGTCGCCGAGGCCGTCGATGAGGATCTGCGCCGGGGGGACGCCGGTCGGCGTGCCGAGGACCTCGTCGTAGGACCGGATCGCGTACGTGAAGCCGAGCAGCAGCACGAAGCCCGCGATCCAGGAGATCCAGATGGAGCGGACGATGCCGCGCGGCCCGGCGGTGGCGGCGTCGTGGGTCTCCTCGGTCATGTGGGCGGAGGCGTCGTAGCCGGTGAAGGTGTACTGCGCCATCAGCAGGCCGAGCAGGACCACATAGAAGCTGCTGCCCCAGCCGGTGTTGTTGACGAAGTGCGTGAAGACGAACGACGTCGACTGGTGCCGGTCCGGCACGAAGGCGAGCGCGCCGACGATCAGGCCGACGCCGAGCACGTGCCACCAGACGCTGATGTCGTTGAGGAGCGCGACGATGCGGACGCCGAAGGTGTTGAGCAGTCCGTGCAGCACCAGGATCGCGGCGAACAGCACGATCGTGTGGCCCGGGGTGCTGCTGAAGCCGAACTGCAGGTCCAGGTAGGCGTTGAGGAAGCTCGCGGCGCCGAAGTCGATGCCGGCGGTGACGGCGACCTGGCCGAGCACGTTGAACCAGCCCGCGAACCAGGCCCACGCGGCGGCGCTGCGCGGCGGGGCGAGCCGGTGGGCCCAGTAGTACAGGCCGGCGGAGGTGGGGTACGAGGAGCAGATCTCGGCCATCGCCAGGCCGACGACCAGCGTCATGAGGCCGACGACCAGCCAGCCCCAGGTGATCACGGCCGGGCCGCCGGTGTTCATGCCGAAGGCGTAGAGGGTGAGGCAGCCGGAGAGGACCGAGATGATGGTGAAGGAGACCGCGAAGTTGGAGAACGCGGACATCCGGCGGGCCAGCACCTGGGTGTAACCGAGCTGGCGGAGGCGTTCCTCGTCGGAGACCGCGCCCGGAGGTCTGGCGGCCTCGTCCGGGCCTTTGGGAATTGTCATGCCCCCAGCGATTCCCTCGCCGGGGGCATGGCATGCCTCGGTCAGTGGCCGAAATCGACCGTATTTTTCCGGGACGGGCCCGGAAGACCCGTTCCGGCCGACGCCGAGCCCCTCGGGCCTTACGAGCACCATCGCCGCGGATGCGGGCCGGGATGCCGATCCCGTCGACTCCCCCCACCCTGACCCGCGCCGTGACCGGCGAGGGACGGAACGGTCAGCCGGCGGCGCCGGCCGGGGCGGACGAAGGCGACGAGTCCGTGCGGCGGATCAGGACAGCGCCCGGTAGCCGCTGTAACCGTCCCACACCCTCGTCCGGGCCCCGAAGGAACCCTTTCCGTCGCCCCGGTTGAGCCACATCCGGTTGCCGGTGTCCCGCGACAGCAGGTCCATCCGGCCGTCGCCGTTCAGGTCACCGATGCCGATGACCGCGTTGTAATCGGCGCCCCAGTCCCTGAAGACCAGGACGCGCGCCTTGAAGCCGCCCTTGCCGTCGCCGTTGTAGCGCCACACCTCGTTCGACCCGTCCTGGATCAGAAGGTCGCCGCTGCCGTCCCCGTTGAGGTCGCCCGCGCCGAGGATCTTCTTCTGCCCGCTCCAGTGGTTGAAGACCTTCTTCCCGGCCGCCAGCTTGCCGGCGCTGGTCGCGGCGAAGAGATAGACGTCGGAGGTCGAGGTCTTCCGGGCCAGCAGGTCCGCGCGGCCGTCGCCCGTCACGTCCCCGGGACTCGTCAGCACGTTGTACGCGTTGAATCCCGAGCCCAGCAGGAGCTTGGGGCTGGTCTTGTCGATGGCGCCCGCACACTTGGCGCTGAACCGGAAGAGCTGACCGGCGTTGTTCCGCACCAGCGTGTCCGCGCAGCCGTCGCCGTCGAGGTCGCCGAAAGGCACGAAGCGGTAACCGGTGTCCCAGCCCCGGGAGCTGGTGGTCCACAGATCGCCGCCGGACGTGCCGAAGGTGTCGTACCGCAACAGGCCGGAGTTCGAGAGGGCGACCAACTCGCCCACACCGTCGCCGTCGAAGTCGCGCCATGCGCTCTTGCCGCCGGCCAGCTGCGTGGTGCCGGTGCGGACCGTGCGGGATCCGCTGCCGTCGCCCGGGTCGGCCGCCAGCGTCCATGTGTACCGGCCGCCCGGGGCGACCTGGCCGCGGTCGTCCTTGGCGTTCCACGTCGTGGTGACCTGAGCGCCCTGGTGGGCCGTGCCGCGGATCGTCCGTACGGTCTTGCCCGCCGCGCTGCGGAAGGCGAGGGTCCAGGCCACCGGCGGCCGGGACAGCAGCCACGACCCGTGCCAGACGTTCTGGGTCTCCGAGGGGTAGTTCAGGTTGGTGTAGTCGTCCACGCGCGAGTCGAGGACCGTCACCGGCGAGCGCGGCACGGCCACCCGCGCGACGTGCACCCGCTGGCCGGCGTCCACATAGGCGACGTCGCCGCCGAACCGGTCGACCGTCCAGGTGATCCCTCGGTCGGAGGCCAGAGGGCCGACGGGCAGATCCGCGAACACCGAGGTGACCGCGGTCGTGCCCGCGCCCTTGTGGAAGTCGGTCAGCAGCAGCCTGCCCGCCGCGCGGTCGTGGCGGACCAGGAAACCGTCGCCGAGCAGCGCCTCGCCGGACGGCACGGCGATGTTCTTCTTCGCCGTCAGGTCCCACACGCCCGCCTTGGCGGTGGGGCCGCAGGACCAGTACAGCCAGCGGCCCACCACCTGCAGCTCCTGCGGCGTGCAGCCCGAGGCGATGGGGATGTCGGCCGAGGTCTTCTTCGTCGTCAGGTCGTAGGAGTTCACGCTGCCGGCCGTTCGGCCGGGCTTCCACAGGTTGACGCCCCAGACGGATGCGGCGGTCTTGGTGCGGGTGTTGATGACGTTGGTCTCGGTGTGGTCCCCGAAGTCGCCGACGTACTGCGTGGCGGCGCTGCCGTCGTTGATCACGGTGTACCGGCCGGAGGAGTCGATGACCCGGTTGTTCGCGTGCGGCAGCGAAACCACTTCCCGCGACGTGCTGTCGATCGGCGACTCCACGAACCCGCCGGAGGAGTACGAGGTACGGCCATTGCCCTGAGCGTGGAGCTCGATGCAGTCGGAACCGGACTGGCAGGGCTGGTACCAGGTGTGCAGAACGGAACGCCGCGTGCGCGGGCCCGGCTCGGGAGCGCCGGTCAGCGCGAGGTCGTAGTCGTACAGGGTGCGTATGGAGGAGTCGGCGACGGAGGCGACGGACAGCCGGCCGCCGCCGAGGGCCAGACCGTCGACGACGGCGGGCACCGGCGCCACGGGAGCGATCGTCGTGACCACCGGAACCTCCGCGGCGGACGCGGTGATCCGGCGGACCGCCCAGTCGGCGGAACCGCCGCCGCCCGCGACGAGGACGCCTCCGTCCGGGGCGGCCGCGAAGCGGTTCACGGCGTACTTCAGCAGTGTGCGGGACGCCCCGCCGCCGATGCGCACGGCCGAGAGTTCCTCACCGGGCTCCTCCGCGGGCCGCGATTCGCTGCGGGCGACCAGGATCCAGTCGCCGGCCAGGGCCAGGGTGACCGGTGGCTGCGTCGTGACACCGGTGAGCGCCGGGATCGCGGTCTGCGTGGGAGCCGCGGTGGGCTCGGCACGCGGGACGGTGTACGCGGTGAGCCGGCCCGTCGGGCGGCCGAGCACCTTGTCACCGGAGAGGGCCACGTCGTTGGCGCCGACCCCCAGCGAGGCGAAGACTTCGCGGGCGGTACCCGCTGCGAAGTCCACGAGCACGAGGCGCACCCCGTACGAGCCGCCTGCCAGGGTGAGGACGGCACCCTGCCGGTCCTGGGCGGCGACACCGACCACGCTGGGAGCGGTGCCCTGCAGCAGGCCCTCCGCGGGCAGCGGCACATCGGTCACCCCGTCCTCGGACCGACGCAGCAGGTGCAGCCCGGTCACGGCACCGGAGGCCGAGGTCTCGTAGGTGACGGCGGTGGACTCGCCGAAGGCCCCGGACCACTTCTGACCCTCCGGGAGGGGGATGGCCGCCGTGTCGGTGCCGGTCGCCAGGTCGTGCACGAGGACGCCGTGTCCGGCCGTGGGCGGCAACGCGTAGAGGCCGGAGTTGAAGCGTGCCCCGTTGACCACGGAGGAGAGCGAGGGCGTCGTGGTTCCCGTGCCGTAGTCCGTCCACAGGTACCCGGAGGTGCCCTCCTGCTGGTGCAGGTACCCCGTGGGGCCGGCGGTCACGAGGGTCTCGGTGCGCGGCACATACCGGCTGCCGGGCGAAAGGACGGACTCCACCGGGGAGTTGCCGTCCGCCACGGCCGTCGGCGGCACCACGGCGGGAAGGGCGGTGACGGCGAACACCACCGCCGTGGCGATCGCCCTTGATCCCCGGGACCCCATTGTTCTGCTCATGTCGTCGTCTCATCCTGTCCGGCGTCGGAGGACGCCCGTGTGTCCGGGCGGGCCGGCACGGGGGGCGCGGGTGGAAACGACGGCGCGCTGCGCCTGTCGTCTGCTCCCCTGGTCACGGATGGCGCGGCGGGCCGCCGGGCGCGGACGTCCTCGACGTCACGGCACCGCGCGCCGCCGGATCCCCCCGACCGCCGCGTACGCCCCCACGCAATCGGAGGGAGGCTAACAGCGGGCCCACAAGACGCGATAGGCGATCAAGGACACGAAAGAGCCCGGCAGACGATGTGCATCTGCCGGGCTCTTTCCGTTCACCTGGGGTCAGCCGTTGCGCTTCCAGCGCGGCTTGTCCGTACGGCGGTCGAAGCCGCCGGGGCGGTGGTCGTCACGACGGCCGTACGGGCGGCGGTCGTTGGCGTCACGGTCGCGGTTGAACCCCGGGCGGTCGTCGCGGCGGTCCCGGTTGAAGGGACGGTCGCCACCGAAGTGGCGGTCACGGGACTCGTGGGAGCGCGCCGGCCGCTCGTCGCGGCGGTCGTACGAACGCGCGGGGCGGTCGTCGCGACGGTCGAAACCACGGTCACGGTCACGGTCGCGGTTGAAGGACGGACGCTCGTCGCGGCGGTCGCGGTTGAAGGACGGGCGGTCGTCACGGCGGTCCCGGTTGAAGGACGGACGCTCGTCGCGGCGGTCCCGGTTGAACGACGGGCGGTCGTCACGGCGCTCGCGGTTGAACGACGGACGGTCGTCACGGCGCTCGTACCCGCGGTCACCACGGTCGCCGCGCTCACCGCGGTCCCGGTCACGGAAGGACGGGCGGTCGTCGCGGCGGCGCTCGTAGTTGCCCCGGTCGTCGCGGCGCTGGAAGGTGCGCTGCTCCGGCGCGGACGCCTCCGCGGCCGGGGCGGGGACGGTCGCCGCGGCGGCGACCGCCTCGGCGGCCTCGGCCTGGGCGGCGGCCACGGCGGCCTCCGGGTCCTCGCCACGCTCACGGGCGGCGCGGGCGGTGAGGCGGTCGGCCTCGTCACGCAGTTCGGCGGCCCGACGCTGCGCGCGCTCCAGGGACTTGGTGAGGTCGGCGACCTCGCGCTCGGCCTGCTGGGCGGCGTTGCCCGCGGCGTCCGCCTGCACCTCGGTCAGCGACCGGGCACCGGTGATCTTGGCCACGTCCTCGTCGAACGCCCCGGCCCCGCCGACGACGTGGCGCGAGGCGTCGACGCCCGCGTCCTCCATCAGCCGGAAGATCTGCTTGCGCTGGTGCGGCAGGGCGAGCGAGACGACCGTGCCGGACTGGCCGGCGCGGGCGGTACGGCCCGAGCGGTGCAGGTAGTCCTTGTGGTCGCCGGCCGGGTCCACGTTGAGGACCAGGTCGATGCCGTCCACGTGGATGCCGCGGGCCGCGACGTCGGTGGCGACGAGGACGTTGACGTAACCGTCCTTGAAGTCCGCCAGCGTGCGGGTACGGGCGCCCTGGGTCATGCCGCCGTGCAGGGCGTCGGCCTTGACGCCCGCGTCGCGCAGCTGCTCGGCGACGCGGTCGGCACCCATCTGGGTGCGGACGAAGATGATGGTGCGGCCCTTGCGGGCGGCGATGGCGGCGGTGACCGGGGCCTTGTCCTTGGGCTTCACGACCAGGACGTGGTGGGTCATCGTGGTGACCGCGCCCGCCGAGGGGTCGACCTCGTGCGTGATCGGGTCCTTCAGGTACCGCTTGACCAGCGTGTCGATCTCGTTCTCCAGCGTGGCGGAGAACAGCAGCCGCTGGCCGCCCTGCGGGATCAGGTCGAGGATCTCGGTGACCTCGGGCAGGAAGCCCATGTCGGCCATCTGGTCGGCCTCGTCGAGGACGGCGATCCGCACCTGGTCCAGCGAGCAGGCGCCGCGCTCGATCAGGTCGCGCAGCCGGCCCGGGGTGGCGACGAGGATGTCGACACCGCGCTCCAGGGCGTAGATCTGGTTCTGCATGGAGGTGCCGCCGCAGACGACCTTCATCTTCAGGCCGAGCACGTCACCGTACGGCTGCAGCGCGTCCGCGACCTGCATTGCCAGCTCGCGGGTCGGGGTGAGGATCACACCGCGCGGACGCTTGCGCTCGGTGTGGCCCTCGGCCAGGGAGGTGAGCAGCGGCAGACCGAAGGAGAGGGTCTTGCCGGAGCCGGTGCGGCCGCGGCCGAGGATGTCGCTGCCGGCCAGGGCGTCGGGGATCGTCGCCGCCTGGATCGGGAAGGGGGTGGTGACCCCGTTCTGCGCCAGCTTGCGGACGATGGCCTCGGGCAGGCCGAGGTCGCCGAAGGTCACGGTGGGGGTCTCGGGAGCGGTCTGCTCCTCGGTGACGGCCTCGTCGGCGCCGTCGGTGTCGATGGGCATGGCGGAACGGTCGGCAGTGTCAATAGACATGCTGAAGCTAAAACCTCTCGGAGATTTCGGCACGCGCCAGCTCCGGAGGTTGCTTACAACCGCCTCGATGCGGTCAGCCACAGGAGAAAAGGAACGCGCCAACGCGGCGCGCTTCGGTTCGGCGCCGGGCAGTGGGATCAAACGATCTGCCAGCATACGCATACGAGACCGCTTTGGCCAATTCGGTCCCCTCGGTCCCTCATGCTCCTCTCTCTCCCGCTCCCCACGCGGCACCGTTCACCGAGGGCGCGCTGGACGGCGAGGGCTGGGGCGAGCCGTCCCCGGACGGCGGAGGGGAGCTGTCGCCGGGCGAGGACGTCGCCGACGGCCGGTCCGAAGGGGGCGCGGACTGCGAGGGCCGCCCCGAGGACGAAGGGCGCCCCGAGGGCTTCGCGCTGGGGGAGCGCCCCGGGCCCTGCGTCGGCCCCGGCACCGACTCCTCCGCCGACACCGAGGGCGAACCGGCACCGGGCCCGAGCGCCCCGGGCCGCCCCGTCACCCCGCCCGGGCCGGCGCCGGGCATCACCACGCCGCCGTCCTGCCACGTCCCCCCGGCGCCGCCGGCCTCCCCGGCGACACCGGAGGAGGCACCCTTCGGCTGAGCGCCGCCGCCCGCGCCGCCCACGCTCACGCAGCCGGTCGCGGAGCCCAGGGCGAGCACGGGCAGGAGCAGCACGGCCGCCGTACGCGCGCGGGCGGTGGCAGGGGTCACGGGGGCACCTCTGATGGATCTGACGGGACGGGTGGGGCAGACGGGTCCCACGGGTCCGCGGACGGCCGTCGCGGGATCGGGTTCCGCGCTGCCCAACGGGCTCACGGCCCCCGGGGACACGCCCGTACGGGCGGGAGCGCTGCCGCGCGACGGCCGGCCCTGCCCGCTGCGGGCCGCCGAACGGCTCCCGCCCGGCGACCCCTTGGCGCGTTCCCGGCACCGGAATCCGCGTCGGACGCTGCCCGAACGGCCGTCCGTCCCGGACAATGGCGGTGTGCTGGAGATGTCACGCGAAGCGTTCGAGGAACTGGTCAGCGACGCGCTGGACCGGATCCCGCCCGAGCTGGCCCGCGTCATGGACAACGTGGCGGTCTTCGTCGAGGACGAACCCGACCCCGCCGACCCGGAACTGCTGGGCCTGTACGAGGGGACGCCGCTGACCGAGCGCGGGGAGTGGTACGCGGGCGTCCTGCCCGACCGGATCACGATCTACCGCGGCCCGACCCTGCGCATGTGCGGCACGAAGGAGGAGATCGTGGAGGAGGTCGCCACGACCGTCGTCCACGAGGTGGCCCACCACTTCGGCATCGAGGACGAGCGCCTGCACGAACTCGGCTGGGGCTGAGTCCCGGTCACACCCGCGGGCGCACGGGGGGACTCCGCCCGGCGGCGCATGCCGCGCGACGGCCCGGGGCATACGTCGGCAATGGTCCGTGTTCGATCTCGTGTGCCCCGTATCCGTGACCTGTGGCGCCGCCGCACCGCAGCACCGCCCGCCCCCTCGCTCCCCGCCTCCCCCGCCCGCCCGTACCTCGGCGCGCTCGGGCTGCTCGCGGTGACGCTGGTGGGCGGCTGGCTCGGCCTGGTGGTGCTGGGCAGCATCGAGGAACCGGTCGGCCCGATGAACACCCGGATGTCGCTGCACCCGTCCTGGACCGGGGACACCGAGGTCAACGTCTCCCCGCTGGGCTCCCTGCAGCTGGACAGCCACGACGGCCCGCTGCGCCTGGTCGTCGACGTCGACACCCTCGACCCCGACCGGGCCCGGACCCTCGTACGGCACCCCGAACGGATCAGCGGACTGCAGAGCGAGGTCACCGCCGACGTGCAGCACAGCACGGCCGAACTCGCGCTGCGGTCCTCGGTGGCCGCGCTGACCGGAGCCACCGCGCTCGGCCTCGCCGTCTACCGCAGGCCCCGCCGCGCCCTGGCCGCCGGCGGGTTGTCCCTCGCGGTGCTGGTGGCCTGCGCGGGCACCGCGTACGGCACCTGGAACCCGCGCAGCGTCCTGGAGCCCCGGTTCTCCGGGCTGCTGAGCAGCGCCCCGTCGGTCGTCGGCAACGCACGCAGCATCGTCAGCGACTTCGACATCTACCAGCAGGAACTCGCCCGGCTGGTGACGAACATGACCCGGCTGTACGACGCGACGTCCACGCTGCCCGCCTACAACCCGGACCCGACCACGCTGCGGGTGCTGCACGTCTCGGACATCCACCTCAACCCGGCGGCCTGGCAGATCATCGAGTCCGTCGTCACCGAGTACAAGATCGACGTGATCGTCGACACCGGCGACCTGATGGACCACGGCACCGCCGCCGAGAACGGCTTCACCTCCGCCATCCCCGACCTCGGCGCGCCCTACGTCTTCGTCCGCGGGAACCACGACTCCATGGACAGCCAGCGCGCGGTCGCCGCCCGCGCCAACGCCCACGTGGTCGACGACGGCCGGTCGGTGGTCGTCAAGGGGCTGCGCATCGCCGGCATCGGCGACCCGCAGTTCACCCCGGACCGCTCGGTGGAGGCGGCCGGCGACCCGTCGGAACGGCTGGCCGGGCAGAAGCTCGCCGACGCCGTCCGGCGGCAGAACGCCACGGGCGCCAAGGTCGACATCGCCGTCGCCCACAACCCGATCGCCGCCGCCCAGACGGACGGGCTCGTCCCGCTGATCCTCGCCGGGCACACCCACACCCGGGACGTCGGCGTCCTGGAGCAGGGCAGCCGGCTGATGGTGCAGGGCACGACCGGAGGCGGCGGACTGCGCGCCGTCGAGGGCGACACCCCGCAGAAGGTGGAGGCCTCCGTCCTCTACCTGGACCAGGACACCCACGCCCTCCAGGCCTGGGACGAGATCACCCTCGGCGGGCTCGGGCTGTCCACCGCCGAGGTCTCCCGCCACCTCCCGGAGGAGGTGGAGCCGGGCCGCTCGCCGTCCCCCTCCGCCACCCCCTCCGGTACGCCCGCGGGAAGGCCCTCCGCCACGGTGACGAGCAGCCCGTAAACCGTTTTGGCGATCCTCCCCCGCATCCCATATGCTGCTGACGCGTCCCGACGGTGTCGAAGATCCGCCCGGCGGGCCATTCAGCCCTCATCGTCTAGTGGCCCAGGACGCCGCCCTTTCAAGGCGGTAGCACGGGTTCGAATCCCGTTGGGGGCACATACGTCTGCGTCGTCCCGCAGACCATGCGCGTTGGCAGTGCGGCCGGTTCTCCGGCGGCGCTGCCTTCTGTGTTTTCCGGGTCCGGACGGGCACCTCACCCCCACAGGCCCGCAGGTCACACGTGCGTGGCAGCACCCGGGGTCTGATACGCTGATTCAGCGAGATCGGCCCGCCAGTGCGTGTCCGACCGGTCACCGAGAATCACCGACCGGAAGCCAGGTGTCCGGCGATCCGTCCCTCGCACAGTGCGGTCGAATCCCGTTGGGAGCACGCACGAACGTGTGGGAGACTGTCTCTCGCGCGCAGCGCAAAGCAAGGTCCTGTGGAGCAGTTTGGAGTGCTCGCCACCCTGTCAAGGTGGAGGCCGCGGGTTCAAATCCCGTCAGGACCGCGCTGGCTGGGTAGCTCAGTTGGTACGAGCGATCGCCTGAAAAGCGATAGGTCGCCGGTTCGACCCCGGCCCCAGCCACCAGCAACCCCCGTCGAGATCCTCGGCGGGGGTTTCGCGTTGCCGGTGACGACCGGGGAGCCGGGTACGTGCAGTGCCGTGCCGCCCCGCATCCGGCTCCGGACCACCTCGCCGTGGGCCGACCGGGTGGACGCCCACGGCGAACGGCGCGCCGCGGAGCCGGCCCGCGGCTTCGGCCGGGACAGGCGCGGCCACACGCCGCGGACCTCCTCGGTCACCCCCGGCCCGATCCCCTGGTGACCGGGGGCAACTGACGTCACGCGGCGCGGAGTCACGCCGCGGTGCCGGCGCCGTGACGAAGACCACCGCCGCGCCCGCGCACGGGGCCGGCCCGGGCCCACGGGACGGGCAACGCCCGGCGGTAATGCGTTCGCCCGTGGGGCGCGGCGGATGCGATGCTGGAACGCGTATGTCTACGCAGCCCCCCTCCCCCGCATTCGGCGAGCTCGGCGCCCGACTGGCCGAGCTCAGCCTGCGCGACGCGCACCGCCTCGGCCGTCGCCTGGACGGCGCACGCCGCATCCGCAAGCCCGAGGCCCGCTCGGCCGTGCTGACGGAGATCGGGGCGGAGATCGACAAGGCCGCCCTGAAGACCGAGGCGCGGCGCACGGCCATACCCGAGATCAGCTATCCCGGGCAGCTGCCGGTCAGCCGGAAGAAGGACGAGATCCTCGAGGCGATCCGCGACCACCAGGTCGTGATCGTCGCCGGCGAGACCGGCTCCGGCAAGACGACCCAGATCCCCAAGATCTGCCTGGAGCTGGGCCGCGGCGTCCGCGGCCTGATCGGCCACACCCAGCCCCGCCGGATCGCGGCCCGCACGGTCGCCGAGCGCGTGGCGGAGGAGCTGCGCACCCCGCTGGGCGGGGCGGTCGGCTGGAAGGTCCGGTTCACCGACCAGGTCGGCGACAGCACACTGGTCAAGCTGATGACGGACGGCATCATGCTGGCCGAGATCCAGACGGACCGCGAGCTCCTCCAGTACGACACGATCATCATCGACGAGGCCCACGAGCGCAGCCTCAACATCGACTTCATCCTGGGCTACCTCGCCCAGCTGCTGCCCCGCCGCCCCGACCTCAAGGTCGTGATCACCTCCGCGACGATCGACCCGGAGCGCTTCTCCCGGCACTTCGGCGACGCCCCGATCGTCGAGGTCAGCGGGCGCACGTATCCGGTCGAGGTGCGCTACCGCCCGCTGCTCGCGGAGCAGGCCGACGACGACGACCGCGACCAGATCACCGCGATCTGCGACGCGGTCGACGAGCTCCAGGCCGAGGGCCCGGGCGACATCCTGGTCTTCCTCTCCGGCGAGCGGGAGATCCGCGACACCGCCGACGCCCTGAACAAGAGGCAGCTGCGCCTCACCGAGGTCCTGCCGCTGTACGCGCGGCTGTCCTCCGCCGAGCAGCACAAGGTGTTCCAGCGCGGCACGGGCCGCCGCATCGTGCTGGCCACCAACGTCGCGGAGACCTCGCTCACCGTCCCCGGCATCCGGTACGTGATCGACACGGGATTCGCCCGCATCTCCCGCTACAGCCACCGCACCAAGGTGCAGCGGCTGCCCATCGAGGCGATCAGCCAGGCCAGCGCCAACCAGCGCAAGGGCCGCTGCGGCCGTGTCGCGGACGGCATCTGCGTCCGGCTCTACTCCGAGGACGACTTCCTGTCCCGCCCGGAGTTCACCGACGCCGAGATCCTCCGCACCAACCTGGCCTCCGTCATCCTGCAGATGACCGCCGCCGGCCTCGGGGACGTCTCCCGCTTCCCCTTCATCGACCCGCCGGACGCCCGGAACGTCAAGGACGGCGTCCAGCTGCTGCAGGAGCTCGGCGCGCTCGACGGGCAGAAGCTCACGCAGACCGGCCGCAAGCTCTCCCAGCTGCCGGTGGACCCGCGGCTGGCCCGCATGGTGCTGGAGGCGGAGCGCAACGGCGTGGTCCGCGAGGTGATGGTGATCGCGGCCGCCCTGTCGATCCAGGACCCGCGCGAACGCCCCCAGGAAAAGCAGCAGCAGGCCGACGAGAAGCACCGCCGCTTCGCGGACGAGACCAGCGACTTCATGGCGCTGCTCAACCTGTGGCGGTACGTGCGCGAACAGCAGAAGGCGCTGTCCTCCTCCGCGTTCCGCCGGATGTGCCGCACCGAGTACCTCAACTACCTGCGCATCCGCGAGTGGCAGGACATCTACAGCCAGCTGCGCACGGTCGCCAAGACGATGGGCATCCACCTCGCCGAGGGCGACCACGAGGTCAACCTCCAGCACGTCCACCAGTCGCTGCTGGCCGGCCTGCTCTCGCACGTCGGCCTGAAGGACACCGACAGCAAGAACGAATACCTGGGCGCCCGCAGCGCCAAGTTCGCGGTCTTCCCCGGTTCCTCGCTCTTCAAGAAGCCGCCGCGGTGGATCATGTCGGCCGAGCTGGTGGAGACCTCGCGGCTGTGGGCGCGGGTCAACGCCCGCATCGAGCCGGACTGGATCGAGCCGCTCGCCCAGCACCTGGTGAAACGGTCCTACAGCGAACCGCACTGGGAGAAGGACCAGGCCGCGGTCATGGCCTTCGAGAAGGTGACGCTGTACGGCGTGCCGATCGTCGCCGACCGCAAGGTCAACTACGGGAGGATCGACCCGGAGACCAGCCGCGAGCTGTTCATCCGCAACGCGCTCGTCGAGGGCGACTGGCGCACCCACCACCAGTTCTTCCACGACAACCGCAAGCTGCTGGCCGAGGTGGAGGAGCTGGAGCACCGGGCGCGGCGCCGCGACATCCTCGTCGACGACGAGACGCTCTTCGACTTCTACGACCGCCTGGTCCCCGAACACGTCGTGTCCGGCGCGCACTTCGACTCGTGGTGGAAGCACATGCGCCGCGAGGAGCCGGAGCTGCTCAATTTCGAGCACTCCATGCTGATCAACGAGAACGCCGAGGCCGTCACCAAGGACGACTACCCCGACTCCTGGCGGCAGGGGAAGCTCAAGTTCCGTGTGACGTACCAGTTCGAGCCTGGCGCTGACGCGGACGGCGTGACCGTCCACATCCCGCTGCAGGTGCTCAACCAGGTCACCCCGGACGGCTTCGACTGGCAGATCCCGGGCCTGCGGGAGGACGTCGTCACCGAGCTGATCCGCTCGCTGCCCAAGGCGATCCGCCGCCACTACGTGCCGGCGCCGAACTACGCGAAGGCCTTCCTCGACCGCGTCGTCCCCGTGCAGGACCCCCTGCCCGAGACGCTGGCGCGGGAGCTGCAGCGGATGGTGGGCGTGCCCGTCACCGCCGAGGACTTCGACCTCGCCAGGGTCCCGGAGCATCTGAAGATCACCTTCCGGGTGACCGACGAGCGCCGCCGCAAGCTGGCCGAGGACAAGGACCTCGACGCGCTCAAGCTGCAGCTGCGGCCGAAGACCAAGGCCGCGATCAGCAAGGCCTTCGACGCCGCCGGCTCCATCGGCATCGAGCGGCGCACGGGCCTGAAGCAGTGGACGGTGGGCGCCCTGCCGCGCACCTTCGAGACGCGGCGGTCCGGGCAGCCCGTCAAGGCGTACCCGGCGCTGGTCGACGAGGGCGAGAGCGTGGGCGTGCAGCTCTTCGACACCGAGGCCGAGCAGGCAGCGGCGATGTGGCGCGGCACACGCCGGCTGATCCTGCTGAACGTGCCCACGAACCCGGCGAAGTTCGCCGCGGACCGGCTGTCCAACCAGGACAAGCTCGCGCTGTCGCGCAGCCCGCACGGCTCGGTGGCCGCCCTGTTCGACGACTGCGTCACCGCGGCCGCCGACCGGCTCATCGCCGAGCACGGCGGCCCGGCCTGGGACGAGGAGTCCTTCCGGAAGCTGTACGACTCGGTGCGCGCCGACCTCGTCGAGCTGACCGTCAGGACGGTCGCCCAGGTGCGCCAGGTGCTGGCCGCCTGGCAGGCCTGTGAGCGCCGCCTCAAGGCCGCCCAGAGCCTCGCCCTGGTGGCCAACCTCGCGGACGTCAAGGAGCAGCTGGGAGCCCTCGTGGGGCCCGGTTTCGTGGCCGCCACGGGGGTGCGCCGGCTGCCGGACCTGCTCCGCTACCTGGTGGCCGTCGACCGGCGGCTGCAGCAGATGCCCACGGGCGTCCAACGCGACACCACGCGCATGGAGAAGGTCCGGGAGATCCAGACCGAGTACGCCGAACTGCTGGCCGCCCAGCCCGCCGGCCGGCCCGTCCCCGAACGGGTGCGCGACATCCGCTGGATGATCGAGGAACTGCGGGTCAGCTACTTCGCGCACGCCCTCGGGACGGCGTTCCCGGTCTCGGACAAACGCATCTTCAAGGCCCTCGACGAAGCCTGGGGCTGATCGGGTTCGCAATCACCCTCTGACCTGCTGTACAGTCTTCCTCGCGGCCAAGGAACGACGGCCGCGAAACCTGGTCCTGTGGAGCAGTTTGGAGTGCTCGCCACCCTGTCAAGGTGGAGGCCGCGGGTTCAAATCCCGTCAGGACCGCAGCAAATGCAAGGCCCGTGTCCAGCGAAGGACGCGGGCCTTCTTGCTGTCCCCGCGAGCCGTGCGTGCGGCGGCCGAAGTGGCCGGGAGCGGTTGCGGAGGGGACGGGTCCCCTGGCTCCCTCCGTTCCGGCGTGGTACGCCTGGCACATGAGCGCGACGCCGAGGGACCCGGGCCCGACGCCCCGGGACGTGACGCGGGCGATGCTGCGCGCGCACCTGGCGGCCGCGGCGGGGGGCGGGCGGCGGCACCTCACCCGGCACTGCCCGGTGTGCCACCGGCTGATGCGGCTGGCGCTGCGTCGCGAGGCCGTCCCACTACCGCACGATCCCGGAGGGGAACAAGACTCCGGCATGTGACGGGAGTCACGTGAAAAGTTCCCGCTCTGGGGGAACTTGGGGCCTCCTGTGGGACCGTCAATTTAATATGTGCAATTGCACTCACGACAGAGGGCCCAGTCCTCACAACACGGACACATCACACGCACAAAAAAGATCGCACCGGAGCCGGCGGACTCCGGTGCGATCGACGTTCCTACGGGCTTCCCTGATGGGGGCAGGGACCCTTCGGAGCGGACGTCGTGGCGGGTTGGGGGCCCCGCGCGGACGTCCGTTTGTTCAGGTCAGGCCTCGCTGCGCTGCTGCGGAATGCCCGCGAGCAGTGCACGGACCTCCGCCTCGCGGTAGCGGCGGTGCCCGCCGAGCGTGCGGATGGACGTGAGCTTGCCAGCCTTGGCCCAGCGCGTGACCGTCTTCGGGTCCACGCGGAACATCGTGGCGACCTCAGCGGG
Organism: Streptomyces sp. NPDC058864; assembly: GCF_042742985.1. NCBI lineage: Bacteria > Bacillati > Actinomycetota > Actinomycetes > Kitasatosporales > Streptomycetaceae > Streptomyces > Streptomyces sp. NPDC058864. Next base: position 32,925 of record NZ_JBHYMQ010000020.1, read on the forward strand.
GGTCAGCAGCGGCTCGGCATCAGGGGTGCGAGCGGTCATGAGCGGCCTCCTCGAGAGAACCGAACCAACACGGTTCTTTCCTCTAAATTCTGCACCTTGACCCACGTTGCCCGAAATGGCGGACGCGGGCCGAGTCGGTAATAGGACGAACGGCTTGTCCTTGGCACTACAACTACACCATCTGTCCAGCCGTGTCGGCCAAACCGATGGATTTGCCCTCTGAGGTGTCTAAGCTCGACGGAAGCCGATGGACCGGGCCATAACGGACAGTCACACCTGAGTGACGATCAGTCACAGCCAACCCACGAGCCACAGCCCCACCTCAAGGGGATGCAATCCCGGACATTCCACCCAGAGCGAGTGGAAAGAGGTCCTTCCGGACCCGATGTCCCATATTGTCATGGGGGGTGGGGATAAGGGCAAGACCCCTAAACGTGCTTTAGGTCACGCTTAGGCCAAAGGTACCGGTCGGCCGGACTCAGGACCAAAGTCCCTCCCCCCGGACCGGCTTCCGACGGACCCTCAACTCGCGTACTGGAGCTCCCTGACGGCCCGCCACCGGTCCGTGAGCCGCTCGTACGCCTCACCGGCCCGGGTGCCGTCATCGTCCCGCAGCGCGGCCAGCGCCTCCGCCACGTCGGCGGCGGACCGGTCCCCCGCGAGGGAGTCCTGGGCGATGGCGTGGACCAGCCCCCCGTAGTCGAGTTCGACGAGGGAGCGCGGGTGGAACTCCTCCAGCCAACGCCCTACATCTACCAGGCCGTCGATCAGGGGTCCCTCTTCGAGTGAATCCTTGAGCACCCGCAGCGCCCGGGCCGTCCGCCGGCGGGCCTGCACCATGGGCGTCCGGTAACGCATCACCGGCTGCTTCGACTCGCCCGCGCCCGCGGGTTCGTACTCCCGCTCGGAATCGTCGAACAGAGCGAACCAGCGCACCGGGACGTGCCACGTCGCCCCTCGGATCCACGGCCGGGCGTCGGCGTTCTCGGGCTTCTCCGTCCGCCAGGCCGCGAAGTCGGCCTCCGCCTGCTCGCGCGCGGCCCTGGGCAGCACCGCGTCCACCACGGGGGCGGGGAACTCCTCGACCAGTTCGGACAGGGCCAGCCAGCCGCGCAGGCGGGTGCGCCAGGGGCAGACGTGGGTGACGCCGTCCACGACGGCCACGAAGGCCTCACCGCTCTCGCGGACCGGGACGGCGAGGGGCGGGACGGAGAGCAGACCGGCCAGCGACTGCCGCAGTTCGTCCTGTGCGGTCCGCCCGGCGCCCTGGGCGGCGTACCGGTACCAGTAGCCGCGGTCGGGCTCCGGGAAGGCCGCCAGCGGCTCGTACACCCGCAAATACGCCGCGTACGGGACCAGCACCGATGACAAGCCCACACCCGCTCCCTCGTGACGGCTTCCGCCCTGGCATCGTCCCACGTCGTTTCCGGCACGGGGAGTGATCCACGACACTGGGAAGATGTTCAGGGCCGGGTGGTTCTAGTCTTCTGCCAACCGGCCCTCCCCCACCCACCCGGAGGGCGACCTCTGGACATTCGGGAGTCACCACAGTGACCGACGTACGTCAGACACCCGGCATCGTCTCCACGCTGTTCCGATCGGAGCAGGGCGGGCACGAGCAGGTCGTCTTGTGCCAGGACCGCGCCAGTGGCCTCAAGGCCGTCATCGCGATCCACTCCACCGCCCTGGGCCCGGCCCTCGGCGGCACCCGCTTCCACGCGTACCCGTCCGACGAGGCGGCGGTCGAGGACGCGCTCAACCTCGCCCGCGGCATGTCGTACAAGAACGCGCTCGCCGGCCTCGACCTCGGCGGCGGCAAGGCCGTCATCATCGGCGACCCGGACATGGACAAGTCCGAGGAGCTGCTGCTGGCCTACGGCCGTTTCGTCGCCTCGCTCGGCGGCCGCTACGTCACGGCCTGCGACGTCGGCACCTACGTGGCCGACATGGACGTGGTCTCCCGCACCGCCCCCCAGTGGACCACCGGCCGCTCGCCCGAGAACGGCGGCGCCGGCGACTCCTCCGTGCTCACCGCCTGGGGCGTCTTTCAGGGCATGCGCGCCTCCGCCCAGGCCAAGTGGGGCGACCCCACGCTGCGCGGCCGCAGGGTCGGCGTGGCCGGTGTCGGCAAGGTCGGCCACCACCTGGTGGAGCACCTGCTCAAGGACGGCGCCGAGGTCGTGATCACCGATGTTCGCGGCGAGGCCGTCGACCGGATCACCTCCCGTCACCCGCAGGTAACCGCGGTCTCCGACGCTGACGTCCTGGTCCGCACGCCACTGGACGTGTACGCGCCCTGTGCGCTCGGCGGCGCCCTGAACGACGACTCGGTGCCGGCCCTCACCGCCTCGATCGTCTGCGGCGCGGCCAACAACCAACTCGCCCACCCCGGCGTCGAGAAGGACCTGGCCGACCGCGGCATCCTGTACGCGCCCGACTACGTCGTGAACGCGGGCGGCGTGATCCAGGTCGCGGACGAGCTGCACGGCTTCGACTTCGAGCGGGCCCGCGCCAAGGCGACGAAGATCTTCGACACCACGCTCGCCATCTTCGAGCGCGCCGCCGCCGACGGCATCCCGCCGGCCGCCGCCGCCGACCGCCTGGCCGAGCAGCGCATGGCCGAGCGCACCCCGGCGGAGAGCTGGCTGCGTCCGTGACCCGCGGGACCGCGGCACGGCCGCGGTCCCTCCGGCACGCCCCCCATCCGCGTGCGGTCAGGGGGCGTGTCTTCCATCACAAAGCGGACACCCGCGGGGTGCCCCCGACGTACGGTGTGCGCGCGTCCTCTCGTGTCGGGGCGGCCCCGCCGGGCCTCCGTGACGAGGACGGCGGGCCGGACATCCGACCGTTACCACGCCCCGGCAGCCAGACCGTGGCGGAAGAAGGTAAAATCGCGACTGACCAGCCAGGACGGGGCCATCGACGGCCCCTGCTCCGACGCGCGTCGTGCGGGCGACGTACCGTGCGGCCTCGGAAGCAGGTACCGTTGAAGTCCTACGGACCGGGACTCTCACCCGAGGGCCCGTTCCACATCGTGAACGCGTGTCAAGACTCGGGGCCGTCGAGCCCCACCGTTGAGGGGGTCGAGCCAATGGGGCGCGGCCGGGCCAAGGCCAAGCAGACGAAGGTCGCCCGCCAGCTGAAGTACAACAGCGGCGGTACGGACCTGTCACGTCTGGCCGAAGAGCTGGGCGCATCGTCGACACTGCCGGTCAATCCGGAGGTACAGGAAGACGACGATGACGACGAGCTGGAAGACGACCCGTACGCACGGTACGCGGATCTCTACGGCGACGACGAGGACGACGACGAGGACGACGAGTCCCAGTCCTCCTCGCAACGCCGTCGCGCTTGACGCAACACATTCCGTTCCAGCTTGACCACTGACCCGGTCCGGGCATCGTCCGGACCGGGCTTTGTGCCGTCCGCACCGGTCAGCCCGCGTAGTCCCCGGTCAGCTCGACGGCCTCGGCGTGCTCGCCGCGCTCCACGACCTCGCCGGCCACCCAGGCGTCCAGACCCCGGTCGGCCAGCGTCGTCAGCGCCGCGTCCACCGAGTCCCCGGGCACCACGGCGACCATGCCGACGCCCATGTTGAGGGTCTTCTCCAGCTCCAGCCGTTCCACGCCGCCCAGTTCGCCGACCGTGCCGAACACCGCGCCCGGGGTCCACGTCGAGCGGTCCACGGTGGCGTGCAGGTGGTCCGGGACGACCCGGGCCAGGTTGTTGGCCAGGCCGCCGCCGGTGACGTGCGAGAAGCCGTGCACCTCGGTCGTGCGGGTCAGCGCCAGGCAGTCCAGCGAGTAGATCCGGGTCGGCTCCAGCAGTTCCTCGCCGAGGGTGCGGCCGAACTCCGGCACCTCCCGGTCCAGCGCCCAGCCGGCCCGGTCGAACAGCACGTGCCGGACGAGCGAGTACCCGTTGGAGTGAAGACCGGAGGAGGCCATGGCGATCACGACGTCACCCTTACGGATGCGATCCGCGCCCAGCAGCCGGTCGGCCTCGACGACGCCCGTACCGGCGCCGGCGACGTCGAACTCGTCCTCGCCGAGCAGGCCCGGGTGCTCCGCCGTCTCGCCGCCGACCAGGGCGCAGCCGGCGAGCACGCAGCCCTCGGCGATGCCCTTGACGATGGCCGCGACCCGGTCCGGGAAGACCTTGCCGACGCAGATGTAGTCGGTCATGAAGAGCGGCTCGGCGCCGCACACGACGAGGTCGTCGACGACCATGCCGACCAGGTCGTGGCCGATGGTGTCGTAGACGCCCATGCGGCGGGCGATGTCGACCTTGGTGCCCACGCCGTCGGTGGCGGAGGCCAGCAGGGGCCGCTCGTACCGCTTGAGGGCGGAGGCGTCGAAGAGGCCGGCGAAGCCGCCGAGACCGCCCACGACCTCCGGGCGGGTGGCCTTCTTCACCCATTCCTTCATCAGCTCGACCGCGCGGTCGCCCGCCTCGATGTCGACTCCCGCCGCGGCGTAGCTGGCACCGGTGTTCTCGGACATGGCTGTGTTGTGTCCTTGCGTCGAATGCTTACGGGCGACGGAGCGCGTCGGCCGCGTCGGGGCCGCCGGCCAGCTCGGTCTCCAGCAGCTGCTTGCCCAGCAACTCCGGGTCCGGCAGCGCCATCGGGTACTCGCCGTCGAAGCAGGCACGGCAGAGGTTGGGCTTGGCGATCGTGGTCGCCTCGACCATCGCGTCGATGGAGATGTACGCGAGCGAGTCCGCGCCCAGCGACTTGCCGATCTCCTCGACCGTCATGCCGTTGGCGATCAGCTCGGCGCGGGTGGCGAAGTCGATGCCGAAAAAGCACGGCCACTTCACCGGCGGCGAGGAGATCCGGATGTGGACCTCGGCGGCGCCCGCCTCGCGCAGCATCCGGACCAGCGCGCGCTGGGTGTTGCCGCGGACGATCGAGTCGTCCACGACCACCAGGCGCTTGCCCCGGATGACCTCCTTGAGCGGGTTGAGCTTCAGGCGGATGCCGAGCTGCCGGATGGTCTGCGAGGGCTGGATGAAGGTCCGGCCCACGTACGAGTTCTTCACCAGGCCCGAGCCGTACGGGATGCCGCTCGCCTCGGCGTAGCCGACCGCGGCCGGCGTGCCGGACTCCGGGGTCGGTATCACCAGATCGGCCTCGACCGGGGCCTCCTTGGCCAGCCGGCGGCCCATCTCGACCCGGGAGAGGTAGACGTTGCGGCCCGCGATGTCGGTGTCGGGGCGGGCGAGGTAGACGTACTCGAAGACGCAGCCCTTGGGCTTGGCCTCGGCGAAGCGGGAGGCGCGCAGACCGTTCTCGTCGATGGCGATCAGCTCGCCGGCCTCGATCTCACGGACGAAGCTGGCGCCGACGATGTCGAGGGCGGCGGTCTCGGAGGCGACCACCCAGCCGCGCTCGGTACGGCCGAGGACCAGCGGGCGGATGCCCTGCGGGTCGCGGGCCGCGTAGAGCGTGTGCTCGTCCATGAAGACCAGGCTGAAGGCGCCCTGGACCTCGGGCAGCACCTGGCGGGCGGCCTCCTCGACGGAGAGCGGCTTGCCGTCCGCGTCCACCTGTCCGGCCAGCAGCGCCGTCACCAGGTCGGTGTCGTTGGTCGCGGCGACCTTGGTGGCCCGGCCGTTGCCCTGGGGCAGGGCGGCCACCATCTCGGCCAGTTCGGCCGTGTTGACCAGGTTGCCGTTGTGGCCGAGGGCGATGGACCCGCTGGCCGTGGCGCGGAAGGTGGGCTGGGCGTTCTCCCAGACCGACGCGCCGGTGGTCGAGTAACGGGCATGCCCGACCGCGATGTGGCCCTGCAGGGAACCTAGGGAGGTCTCGTCGAAGACCTGGGACACCAGGCCCATGTCCTTGAAGACCAGGATCTGGGAGCCGTTGCTCACTGCGATGCCCGCGGACTCCTGTCCGCGGTGCTGCAGGGCGTACAGCCCGAAGTAGGTGAGTTTGGCGACCTCTTCGCCGGGGGCCCAGACACCGAAGACGCCGCAAGCGTCCTGGGGGCCCTTCTCGCCGGGGAGCAGGTCGTGGTTGAGTCGTCCGTCACCACGTGGCACGGCACCGAGTCTAGGGCAGGTTCCGGCGTCGTCCGAACGAGGGAACCCGACAAAAGCGCGTTCTATGCGCGTAAACCCATGGGGCGCTTGGCCATGTGACCTTGGTCTAGGGACGCAGTCCGGGGTCGCGGACCATGGCCGTCAGCTCGGCCGCGGCGCGTGTCGCGGGGGACGGGCGACGCCGCCTCCGCTCCCACCACGGGAAGGCGACGGCCCCCAGCGGGAGGTCCTCCAGACCCCTCACGCGGCGCACGACCAGCCGGCCCTCCGGAGTGCGGACGACCCGGGTCACGTCGGCCCACGGAACCTGCCGGGTACGCAGGTACCGGCGGACCGCGAGGCCGTCGGGACCGGCGGTGATCCGCCAGGTGATCATGGACACCGCCTTGTCGGCGAGCCACAGGCTGCCCAGGACCGACAGCGGCAGGTGCCACCAGTCCCCGCCGGAGAACGCGGAGGCCGCGTCGGAGCCCATCTGGAAGACGAGGATGCCCAGCAGGAGCAGCGCACCCAGGGTGCGGCCGGCCGCACCGCCGTGCCAGCTGACGGGGGCGGTGGCGGGCTTCATGCCGGCCGCCGCCTCGGCGACCCGTGCCTCCGCCTCCCGGCGGTGCTCGCCGGACCCCTGCCGTTCGTCGTCGGGGGACGGCTCCGTCCACCGCCGCGCCGGTGAGTCCGACGTGGCGAACAGGACGTCGCCGGAGGCCGTGGCGCCCACCAGCACCAGTTCCGCCCCCTCGGCCGGCAGGCCGAAGAGCACGCACTCGCCGCGGGCCCACGCGCCGGGCCCGGCCGCGCGGTACGCCAGGACCGGCGGACCCGCGGCGCCGTCCACCGGCCGGATCACGGTGCGACCGTCCTCGCGGTCGCACAGCACCCGGAGCACGGGTGCGGGCCGACGGCGCAGCGACCGGACCCGGACCGCGGCGACCGCCCCCGACAGCAGCAGCGTGGCACCGGCGCCGCCCGCCGTGAGCGTCAGCAGCTGCAGCCCCGTGCGGTCCTCGTAGGGCTCCGCGGCGAAGCGCCGCCATTCCCCGTCGACGAGTACGGACAGCCCGGAGCCGCGCTCGTGGTCCTCCGGCCACATCACCCCGACGCGGTGCGGGGTGCCGTCGCCGAAGCGGGCGACGACGTGGTCCTCGGCGCCGTTGGCGACGACGACCGCCTCCACGCGGACGGCCGCGGCCGCGTGCGCCCGGTCCGCCCGGTCCCCGGAGACCGCGATGCCGGCGGCGACCGCCGCGACCACCAGGCCCGCCAGACCTGCGGCGATCCGGACCATGCCCCGCCGCACCGGCGCGGCCCGCTCCGGCACCGGGAGCAGCACCCCTCCCGCGGCCCCCAGGGCCAGCGCGCGCTGCCGGCGGCGCACCCGCAGCCGTACGAAGGCCGCGGCCCAGCCCCAGCAGAGCGCGGCCACCACCGCCGCGTCCACGGCCCGTCCGGCCCCGCCGTCGGCCCGGAAGGCGGGATCGGTCATCCAGAGCAGCAGCAGGGGAGCGGACAGCAGCGCCGCCTCGGGCAGCAGGAACAGCCACGCCACGTGGACGAAGAAGCCGATCGCGCCGATCGCGTACAGCCACATCGGTCCGCAGGGCGCCGCCACCGTGCACACCGGGTCCCACCCGACCGGGACGACCGCCGCGAGCACCGCCACCATCAGCGTCACCGCGGACCAGACCGGCCGCGCCCAGCCGGGCGGGCGCGCGGCGGCCCAGCGCCGGGCATCGGCGGCGAGCCATGGGCGGGCCGGCATGCCGGCCGGTGCGGTCGTCGAGGTCACCGGCGCATTATCGGGGCGCCCCGGCCGCCTCAACCCAGCAGGGGGAGGTACGGGGCCAGGTCGGCGCGCTCGCCGCTCGCGGAGACCGCCGCGGCGGCGAGGGCGTCGGCCCAGGACGTACGGCCGGTGGCGAGGCGGATCCAGGTCAGCGGGTCCGTCTCGACGACGTTGGGCGGGGTGCCCCGGGTGTGCCGGGGCCCGGGCACGCACTGCACGGCCGCGTACGGCGGGACGCGGACCTCGACGGAGTTGCCGGGCACCGCGACGGCGAGGGTGTCCGCGAGGAGCCGTACGACGGCGGCGACGGCCTGCCGTTCCAGCGCGACGGGCACGTCCGTCGCCCGGGCGAGGTCGTCGCTGTGGACGACCAGTTCGACGAGCCGGGTCACCAGGAAGTCCGTGGACCGCATCGCACCGAGCGTGATCGCCACCAGGCGCTCGGGCGCCACCGCCTCGTCCAGCACCCCGGCGAGCCCGTGGGCGGCCTCCTCGAGGCGGGCGGCGGCGTCGGTGCTCTCCGCGGCGGCCTCGCGGGTGTCGGCGTCCAGCGGGCCGGCGATGCGCGCCGTGGAGCGGGCCCACGTGGCGAGGTCGAGGTCCGCCTTGGCCGGGGCGGGCGCGGTCAGCACCCGGGCGACGGCCTCCACCTGCCGGGCGACGTGCACCACCAGGGTGTGCACGTCCCACCCCGGCAGCCCGGAGGGTGCGGCCAGCTGATCCCGCGTCAGACCGCGGGCGGCCTCCAGGACGTGGCCGACCTGCGCGGTGAGCGCGGCCCGGGTCCTGGCGGGGTCGTAGGTGCGGGCCTTGCGGGCGGTGGGCGGCATGCCCACAGCCTACGCGCCGGGCCAGGCCCGCACCCCGACCCCGGCGGTCAGGCCTGGCGCGGGCGCTCGAAGGTGAGCAGCAGCCCCTGCACGGCGCCCGGGCCGATGCGGCCCTTGACGTCGGCCGAGGTGATGGCCTTGAGCTGCCAGCCGTCCTCGGCGTGCTTGTTGAGCGTCTTCTCCAGCTTGTCGTCGTCGATGGCGTCGCCTATCAGTGACTCGCGGAAGCTGACGACCTTGTACTCGTGCATCGTTGACACCCCTTGTCGTACCGGTGGTTGCGGAACGCACAGTAGTACCGCCGGGCTACGCGGGCCGGACCGGTCCCGCCGCCCGGTCGACGAGGGTGCCGCCCTCGGAGTCGGCGGACAGCAGCACCAGTTCGGCGCCCTCGTACGGTGCCCCGAACAGCAGGGAGGGCCGCAGCGCGTCGCCGCGGGAGCCGGACGGCGGCTCGGGTTCCGGGTCCACCGGGCAGGAGAACAGCGGCCTGCGGCCCGCGTGGTCGTCGGCCGCGAACACCCATGTCCGGGCGTCCTCGTCCTCCCGGGTCAGCACGCGCAGCACCGGCTGCCCGCCGCGCCGCAGGGCGCCCGCGCGCACCCGGGCCGCCACGCCCACGGCGAGCAGCGCGACGCCGGCCAGTGCCGGCAGGCGGGTCTGCGGCGGGACGGCGGCCGCACACAGCAGCAGCCCGGACGCGATGCCGGCGAGGCCCCGGCGCAGCGGTGCGAGGGGCTCGGGGAGCGGAAGCCGTACGCCATGGGCGGCGTTGGCCGCGAGCAGCCGCTGCCTGCGGCGGACCCCCGTACGGTGCCGGGCACCGCCCCAGCACACCAGCAGCGCGGCGACGGCGGGGACCGCGGCCTGCGGTTCCACGCGCCAGAGAAGGAGCGCTGCGAGCACCGGCACCGTCACGAGCGTGAGTCCGGGCAGCCTGAAGAGCCAGTACAACTGCACGGCGGCCAGCCCGTAGTGCGCCGCCCCGAATGCCTCCGGGGCCGCAACGGCCGTGGCGGCCGCGGCCGCCACGAGTGCCAGGGCGCCCCAGCGCGGGCGGGCCCACGCGGCGGGACGGCACGCCGCCCAGCGCGCGGCGTCACGGCCGCGCCACCGGGGCAGTTCGCCGGGGGTATCGCGCTCGCTCACGCCAGGAGTATGGGGCCAACCGCCGTGGCGCGGTCACGGGCCCCGGCAAAGCGCCCCCGCGCCTGGCGGCACGGGGGCGCGTGCGGAGGGCGGACGGATCAGGCCAGAAGGGCCGGGATCGTACCCTCGTGAGCCGTGCGGAGCTCGTCCAGTGCGATGGCGAACTCGTCCTGCAGCTCGACCGCGTCGCCGTCGACGACACCGATCCGCGTCGCCGGCAGACCGCGCGCACCGCACATGTCGGTGAAGCGGAGCTCCTCGCTGCGCGGCACCGAGACGACCGCCCGGCCCGCCGACTCCGAGAAGAGGAACACGAACGGGTCGAGGCCGTCCGGCACGACCAGCCGCGCGCCGTTGCCACCGCGCAGGCACGACTCGACGACGGCCTGGATCAGCCCGCCGTCCGACAGGTCGTGGGCCGCGTCGACCATGCCGTCCCGGGAGGCCGAGATGAGGATCTCGCCGAGCAGCTTCTCGCGCTCCAGGTCCACGGCCGGCGGCAGTCCGCCGAGGTGGTCGTGGACCGCCTGGGACCAGGCGGAGCCGCCCAGCTCCTCCTTGGTGTCGCCCAGCAGGTAGAGCAGCTGGCCCTGGTCCTTGAAGGCGACCGGGGTGCGGCGCGTGACGTCGTCGATCACGCCGAGCACCGCCACGACGGGCGTCGGGTGGATGGCGACGTCGCCCGTCTGGTTGTAGAGCGAGACGTTGCCGCCGGTGACCGGCGTGCCGAGCTCCAGGCAGCCGTCGGCGAGACCGCGGCAGGCCTCGGCGAACTGCCACATCGCGGCCGGGTCCTCGGGCGAGCCGAAGTTGAGGCAGTCGGAGACCGCCAGCGGCTTGGCGCCGGTCGTGGCGACGTTGCGGTACGCCTCGGCGAGCGCCAGCTGCGCGCCCGTGTACGGGTCGAGCTTGGCGTAGCGGCCGTTGCCGTCGGTGGCGACCGCGACGCCGAGGTTGGTGTCCTCGTCGATGCGGATCATGCCGGAGTCCTCCGGCTGCGCCAGCACGGTGTTGCCCTGCACGAAGCGGTCGTACTGGTCGGTGATCCACGCCTTGGAGGCCTGGTTCGGGTGCGCGACCAGCGTCAGGACCTGGGCGCGCAGCTCCTCGCCGGAGGCCGGGCGCGGCAGCTTGTTGGCGTCGTCGGCCTGCAGCGCGTCCTGCCACGCGGGGCGGGCGTAGGGGCGCTCGTACACCGGGCCCTCGTGGGCGACGGTGCGCGGCGGGACGTCGACGATCTGCTCGCCGTGCCAGAAGATCTCCAGCCGGTCGCCCTCGGTGACCTCACCGATGACGGTGGCGATCACGTCCCACTTCTCGCAGATCTCCAGGAAGCGGTCGACGTACCGCGGCTCGACGATGGCGCACATGCGCTCCTGCGACTCGCTCATGAGGATCTCCTCCGGCGAGAGCGTCGCGTCGCGCAGCGGCACGGTGTCCAGCTCGACCCGCATGCCGCCGGAGCCGGCCGAGGCCAGCTCGGAGGTGGCGCAGGACAGGCCGGCACCGCCGAGGTCCTGGATGCCGGCGACCAGCTTCTCCTTGAAGATCTCCAGGGTGCACTCGATGAGCAGCTTCTCCTGGAAGGGGTCGCCGACCTGGACGGCGGGGCGCTTGGCCGGGCCGGTGTCGGAGAAGGTCTCCGAGGCGAGCACGGAGACGCCGCCGATGCCGTCGCCGCCGGTGCGGGCGCCGTAGAGGATGACCTTGTTGCCGGCGCCGGAGGCCTTGGCGAGGTGGATGTCCTCGTGCTTCATCACGCCGACGCACAGCGCGTTGACCAGCGGGTTGCCCTGGTAGCAGGCGTCGAAGACGACCTCGCCGCCGATGTTGGGCAGGCCCAGGCAGTTGCCGTAGCCGCCGACGCCCGCGACGACGCCCGGCAGGACGCGCTTGGTGTCGGGGTGGTCCGGCGCGCCGAAGCGCAGCGGGTCCATGACGGCGACCGGGCGGGCGCCCATGGCGAGGATGTCGCGGACGATGCCGCCGACGCCGGTGGCAGCCCCCTGGTAGGGCTCGATGTACGAGGGGTGGTTGTGCGACTCGACCTTGAAGGTGACCGCGTAGCCCTGGCCGACGTCCACGACGCCGGCGTTCTCGCCGATGCCGACCAGCAGGGCGTCGTTGGCGGGGGCCTTCTCGCCGAACTGGCGCAGGTGGATCTTGCTGCTCTTGTACGAGCAGTGCTCGGACCACATGACGGAGTACATGGCGAGCTCGGCACCGGTGGGACGGCGGCCGAGGATCTCCCGGATGCGCTCGTACTCGTCCTGCTTCAGGCCGAGTTCGGCCCACGGCTGCTCGGTGTCCGGAGTCTCGGTGGCGTGCTTCACGGAATCGAGTGTCATGACGCGTGAACCAGCTTCTTGAGGATCGAGGTGAAGAATCCGAGGCCGTCGGTGCGGCCGGTCCCGATCAGCGACTCGACGGCGTGCTCGGGGTGCGGCATGAGGCCCACGACATTGCCCGCGGCGTTGGTGATGCCGGCGATGTCCCTGAGCGAGCCATTGGGGTTCCAGTCCGCGTAGCGGAACACCACGCGGCCCTCCGCCTCCAGCTCGTCGAGGACGTGCTCGTCGGCGACGTAGCGGCCGTCGATGTTCTTCAGCGGGATGCTGATCTCCTGGCCCTGCTGGTAATCGGCGGTCCAGGACGTCGAGTTGTTCTCGACGCGCAGCTTCTGGTCCCTGCAGATGAAGTGCAGGTGATTGTTGCGGAGCATCGCGCCCGGCAGCAGATGCGTCTCGGTGAGCACCTGGAAGCCGTTGCAGATACCGAGGACCGGAAGACCGTCCTTGGCACCGGCGATGATCGACTCCATCACGGGCGAGAAGCGGGAAATCGCCCCGGCCCGGAGATAGTCGCCGTAACTGAATCCACCGGGCAGGACGACGGCGTCCACCTGGTGGAGATCCTTGTCACGGTGCCACAGCGGCACCGGTTCGGCGCCGGCGACGCGGACCGCGCGCTGGGTGTCCCGGTCGTCGAGCGTCCCGGGGAAGGTGACGACACCGATACGTGCGGTCACGACTCCACCTTCACGGTGAAGTCCTCGATCACGGTGTTGGCGAGGAAGGTCTCGGCCATCTCGCGGATACGGGCGAGGGCGGCGTCGTCGACCGGACCCTCCAGTTCGAGCTCAAAACGCTTGCCCTGGCGGACGTCGGCGATTCCCTCGAACCCGAGACGCGGCAGCGCTCGCTGCACCGCCTGGCCCTGCGGGTCGAGGATCTCCGGCTTGAGCATGACGTCGACTACGACGCGTGCCACGGTCACTCCCGGTGGTGTGCTGCGGTGAGATGTCCCCACCGTACCCCGCCGAAAAATCTACGCGGGTAGATATTCCAGAATGGTCACGTAATATCCGCTCGCCGGATTGCCGCCGGGACACCCGGAGGAAATGGCCGAGCGGTTGTGGCGAAAAAGAGGTGACCGGTAATTGGAAAAGCATTGACCCCGGCCCCGTGACTTCGGTACAACAACGGGGCCAACGCAGGCCCCAGGCCTTCTCCATTGAAAGGACCGGCATCCATGGCGCAGCGCGTAGTGGTCACGCTCTCCGACGACCTCGACGGCGGTGAAGCGGCGGAAACGGTCTCTTTCGGCCTCGACGGGAAGTCGTACGAGATCGACCTGTCCGCCGGGAACGCCGAGCAGCTCCGCGAGGCCCTCGCGCCGTACGTCGAGGCGGGCCGTCGCCGCAGCAGGCTCGGCAAGGCCTTCAAGCACACCTCGCTCGCCCCCGACCCGGCCGCGGTACGCGCCTGGGCGCTCTCCCGGGGCTTCGACGTGCCGCCGCGCGGCCGCATCCCCAAGAAGCTCTACGAGGCGTACGCCGAGGCCGGCTGAGCCCGGCCGCGGTGTCCCGGCCCGCCCGGGTGATTCCCGGGCCGGGACACCGCCCGGGAATCACCCGGAAGAATCGATTGGACAGCCACCCCCGTTGATCCGCTAGAGTCTGGAGCACGCCGAGGGCAGGCCGAAAGGCCGGGCTCCCGGGCCACGCGGGTGTAGTTCAGTAGCAGAACATCCTCCTTCCAGGGGGAAGGCGCAGTGTGCGATCCCTGTCACCCGCTCTGATTGCTCGACCGGTCCTGAGGATCGGGTAGAGTAGTCGCCGTGCGGACGTGGCTCAGTTGGTAGAGCATCACCTTGCCAAGGTGAGGGTCGCGAGTTCGAATCTCGTCGTCCGCTCTTGAAAGAAGGTCCCGGTCGGATCACCGACCGGGGCCTTCTTCGTGTTCCCGGCCGGCACCGGTGGTGTGACCGTGCCCACAGGGCGGGCACCCGAACTCCCGCTTCGGCACGCCGTGATCGCCGCCGCCCGGCGCCCTCCCGCGCTCCGGGGCCGGTCCCGCACCGTGCGTCCGCGCGCCGCGGCGGGCCCCTGCGGCCCGCCGCGGAAGCGCAGTTGGCCGTACGCCCGGGAACGCGAGAGGGCCCGCCCGAAGGTCCGTGCCGAGGTCCTCGCCCGCACCGCGCCCCCGTCGCGAGCGGTGCGCGAGCAGGGCAGGACACGACGCGGGGAACCCGCCGCGGCGGGGTGTGTGCCCAAGGCCCCGCGGGTTGGCTATAGTGGATGACGCACCGCACGGGAACGCGCGGAGCAGGCGGACGTAGCTCAGTTGGTAGAGCGCAACCTTGCCAAGGTTGAGGTCGCGAGTTCGAGCCTCGTCGTCCGCTCAAGAGAAGGCCCCGGTCGTGACGACCGGGGCCTTCGGTGTTCCTGGGGCGGACGGGCCGTCCGGCGTCGTCCGGTCGCCCCGCCGGTCGGGAGAACCGGCGGGGCCGCGGGCCGTGGTGGGCTACCAGCTGAGGCCGGTGAGCCGCTCGTACGCCTCGATGTACTTGGCGCGGGTCTGCTCCACCACCCGCTCCGGCAGCGGCGGCGGGGGCTGCTCGCTGCGGCGGTCCCAGCCGGACTCGGCCGAGGTCAGCCAGTCGCGGACGAACTGCTTGTCGTAGGAGGGCTGGGCGTGGCCCGGCTCCCACAGGTCGGCGGGCCAGAACCGCGACGAGTCCGGGGTCAGCACCTCGTCGGCGATGGTCAGCACGTCACCGTCGAAGCCGAACTCGAACTTGGTGTCCGCCAGGAGGATGCCGCGCTCGCGGGCGATGTCCCGGGCCCGGCCGTAGACCGCGAGGGTGCTCTGGCGCAGCTGTGCCGCGGTGTCGGCACCGACCCGGCGGGCGACCTCCTCGTAGCTGACGTTCTCGTCGTGCTCGCCGACCTCGGCCTTGGTGGCCGGGGTGAAGATCGGCGCGGGCAGCTCGGAGCCGTCCACCAGGCCCTCGGGGAGGGTCACCCCGCACACCGTGCGGTCGGTGTCGTACTCGAGCAGGCCGGAGCCGGCCAGGTAGCCGCGCGCCACACACTCGACGGGGATCATCTCCAGCGGCTTGCAGACCGTCGTCCGACCCGCCCAGTCGGCGGGGGCGCCCTCGGGGAGCTCGGTGGACAGCACGTGGTGCGGCACCAGGTCGGCGATCTGGTCGAACCACCACAGCGACAACCGGGTCAGGACGCGGCCCTTGTCCGGGATCTCGGTGGGCAGCACCCAGTCGTACGCGGACATCCGGTCACTGGCGACCATCACCAGCTCCCCTGCCTCGTTCTGGTACAGCTCGCGCACCTTGCCGGTGTGCAGGTGCACCAGGCCCGGCACTTGCGCGGGCTCGGGCTTGTGGACGAATCCGGACATGGGTCCTCCCCGATCGGCGGTTCGGCTCCCGATTCTCCCGTACCCGTGCCCGGAGGGCGCGACGCGGGGTCAGCCGTGCTTGCAGATGTGGTCCAGGAGGTTGGCGGTGGCGCGCTGGATGCGGGGGTCGACGTGGCCCGGGCGGTCCAGCGCCGGGGACCAGGCGAAGGTGCCCGAGGCGAAGACCAGGGCCCCGCCCGGCGCCCGGTACAGGGAGGTCTCCTGGTGCGCCCGGCGGCCCGCCGAGTCCTCGTACGGGGAGTGCGCGAGCAGGATCCGCTCCATGTAGTCGGGCAGCGGTGTGCGCGGGAAGTAACGGTCCGCCTCGCCCGCGACCAGACCGGGGATCTCGTCGCCCTCCTCGGCGCCGGTGGCCTCCCACAGCCAGTGACCGGCGTTCCGCACCACCAGCGGGGACGGTTCGGGCACCCGGCCGGCGTACTGCACGCCGATCAGCAGCTGTTCGGGCTCACCCATGTCGCGCCACAGGGCGCTGCGGCCCGGCGGGCAGCCGCGGCGCTTGCGGCAGCTGAGCAGCCGGTCGGGGTCGCCGGACGGGGAGGGGCCCAGCTCGGTCTGCCAGTACATGGTGTTGGCGGACAGGAAGACCAGCGAGGTGCCGCCGTCCCGGGCCGCCTCGACGGCGCGCCGCATGGGGACCGTCCAGTACTCGTCGTGACCGGGGAAGACCATGCCCCGGTAGCGCGAAGGATCGATCCGCCCCGCGTGCAGGTCGCGGGCGTCGGCGTAGGCCAGGTCGTAGCCGTAGCGCTCGGCCCAGCGGATGAAGTCGTAGGCGTGGCCGACGTGCAGCGGGAGCCCCGCGCCCGCGTACGGGCGGTCGAAGGAGACCGTGACCGCGGCCTCCTCCTCGCCCAGCAGCCGGCCCCTCTCGTCCCAGGCGTGGTACAGGCTGGCGCCCGTGCGGCCGTCCTCGGGGTAGAGGTTGTACGCCTGCCAGGTGACGTCGGGCAGCAGCAGGAGCAGGTCGGCCGGCCGGTCGTCGCGCACGGTGAAGGGGATGTGGCTGCGGTAGCCGTCCTGCGTGGTGAGGACGACGACATAGGCGCCGGGCTTCCAGTACGAGGGCACCTGCAGCCGCCAGGACTGCCACCAGTGGTGGCAGGAGACCGTACGCCCGGCGGCGAGCGGCGCGGGCTGGACGATCCCCGACAGCCGGGGGCTGGAGGTGAACTGGGCGGCGCCGTCCCCGCCGTAGTGCCCGATCCGGTAGACGTCGACGCCGTAGCTCTGCGGCGGGTCGACGGTGATCCGGAAGTCGATCGCATCGCCGGGGGCCACGGAGGCGCCCGGCGCGAAGCCCTTGATCTGACACCGTACGTCGTCCGCCGCGCGCGGGCCGGGCACGCGGGGCGTGCGCCCCACGGCCTCGCCCGGGGAACCCCCGGGCTCCCCGCGGCTGGCTGCCAGGTCGACGTACCACGGCACGACCTGGCCGGTGTCGTCCAGATACTGCACCGCGCCGCGCAGCCACGGCACCGGGCCCTGCCCGAAGGGGTCGGTGACCCCGTGCGCCAGTGCCCCGGACTGCCAGCGGCGGACCTGCTCCTTCACCACGATGGTCCCCTCCTCGTCGTCCCCCGAGGTGGTGTGCATGTGCGCACGTCCAGCACATCACACAATGCGCTCTCTTGGTTACTGTTCGTGGCGCATTGTCGCCGGGATTTCACGCCGGGGCGGACAAACCCCGCCAATTTTCCGTCAGATGAGCCGTATCGGCTTCTCGGGGCGCACGCCCACGGCACTGAGCCAGGAACGCAGCGGAGCGGCGTCGCCGTTCTCCACCAGCCGCAGCACCGGCCAGGTCAGGTCGCCCCGGCGCACACCGCCGACCAGCAGGGCCGGTCCGTCCAGCCAGTCCAGACCGGGGGTGGCGCCCGCGGTGTCCACCGCGGCGCAGCAGATCATCGCGGTCACGTGGTCGGTGAGCAGCTCGCGGCCGGTCCGTGGCGGGAGCAGCTGGTAGACGGGCGTGAAGGCGCCCTCGGGCGTGACCTGGCCGGCGGACTCCTCCCGCGCGGTCTCCTCGCGCACGGCCTCCTCACGGGCGACGTGGCGGGTGATGCGGGCCGCCAGTTCCTCGCCGCCACCCGCGGAGAGCCGCTCCAGCACCCGGGCCAGGGTCGCGCGTCCCGGCTCGTCGCAGTCGTCCACCGCGCTCCTCGACCCGCCGGAGGCCACGGATATGCGCCGGCTCCCGGTGACCCCCGCGGGCTCGTGCACCTCGTCCAGGACGGTGACCAGGCGGGAGGCGTCGCTGCGCCAGATGCGGTCGACGACCTCCTGCGGGTAGGTGTCCCAGCCGACCGGGGACCACTCGGGGCCGGAGCGCTGCGGGCCGCCGTGGAACAGCCGGGCGGCGAGCAGCGAGGCCGCCTCGTCCACCGTGCCGGGCTCCTCCAGCAGGTCGCATGCCGGGCGCTCGCCGAGCCGGGTCTCGAAGCCCTCGGCCAGCCGGTCCCGCCGGGACAGCTCGGTCAGCGCCGCCACCACGCCCGCGTCGAGCCGGGACGGCCAGCGCCCCATGCGCCAGGCCGGCAGTGCCACCCGGGTCAGCAGCCGGTCCCAGCCCGCGTAGGCCAGGCCCACCTGTTCCTGGGCGACGATGCGCAGCCCGTAGTCGACGGCCTGGGCCCGCTCGGAGGCGGAGGCCGCCACCGCGCGTTCCATCTCCGCCGCGTGCGCCCGGCAGCCGCGCAGCAGGAGCTTGGCGACCCAGCCCAGGAAGCCGTACGCGGGACGGCGCAGGAAGCCCGCCACCGATGACTCCCGCGGTGCGGTGGCCACGCCCACGGCGGCGTCCAGGCCGCGCACGAAGCGGCGGGCGGCCGCGATGTCCGGATCGGCGGCCGGGCCCGTGCCCGCCACGACGGGGGCGAGCAGGGCGCGCAGCTCGGCGACCCGCATCCACCACATGAAGGGCGATCCGATCACCAGCGCGGGCGCCTCGGAGGGCGCGCTGCGCCGCCGCCGGTGGGTGCGGTCCTCCAGCCAGCTGTCGCAGTCCGGGGTCAGTTCTATCGCCGAGGGGGCCGGCACCTGCAGGCGGACGGCCAGGTCACGCACCATGCGGTACAGATCGGGGGCGGACGCCTCGGAGACGGCCACGGTCGGGCTCACGGCCGGCCTGGCCCGTACGATCACCGCCGCGACACCGGCCGCGAGCAGCAGCACGAGCAGCGCGCCCGCGACCACCGCCCAGCGCAGCACCTCGGAGGCGTCGCCGACGATGCGGCCCGTCGCACCGCCCACCAGCAGGACGACCGCCACCGCCGCGGGCAGCAGCGCGACCGCCAGCGCGGCGCTGCGGATGCGCAGGACGGCGAGCGCGCGTGACCGCGCGTGTCCCTCACCTGCTTCCCCGGCCAACGGTGTGCTCACCCCCAAGCTGCTGACGCGACTGCATGCCCCCACTGTCGCACCGCCCACCGACACCGCAATGCCGGTAGGGCCGATAGTGCAGTGCTCGCGGGGTTCCACAGTGCGCTTGCCGGGCACAGTAGTTGGGCTCGGGGCTCACGTCAGCAGGATGGCGAAGGCATCACCCCTTGGAGTGGCCTTGCCGCTGATTCAGGCTTGGGCGGCCTTCTCTGCGATATCCGAACGGTGGTGCGAGCCCTTCAGCCCGATCCGTCCCACCGCCCGGTAGGCGCGTTCCCTGGCCTCGGCCAGATCCGCACCGGTGGCCGTCACGGACAGTACGCGGCCGCCGGCGCTCACCACACGGCCCTCCGCGTCCGCCTTGGTGCCCGCGTGCAGCACGTAGGCGTGCTCGTCCTGCTCCGCGACCTCGTCCAGGCCCGTGATCGGGTCGCCGGTGCGCGGGGTGCCGGGGTAGTTCTCGGAGGCGACGACCACCGTCACCGCGGCGCCGTCGCTCCAGCGCAGCGGCGGGAAGTCGGCCAGCCGGCCGGTGGCCGCGGCACGCAGCAGTCCCGCCAGCGGGGTCCGCAGCCGGGCCAGCACGACCTGGGTCTCCGGGTCGCCGAAGCGCGCGTTGAACTCGATCACCCGCACACCGCGCGAGGTGATGGCCAGCCCCGCGTACAGCAGTCCGGCGAACGGGGTGCCCCGGCGGCGCAGCTCGTCGACGGTCGGCTGGAGCACCGTGCGCTCCACCTCCTCGACCAGCCGCGGATCGGCCCACGGCAGCGGGCTGTACGCGCCCATGCCACCGGTGTTGGGGCCCTCGTCGGCGTCGTGGGCGCGCTTGAAGTCCTGCGCGGGCTGCAGCGGCACCACCGTCTCGCCGTCGGTGACGGCGAACAGCGAGACCTCGGGGCCGTCCAGGTACTCCTCGACGACCACGCGCTCGCAGGAGTTGGCGTGCGTCCGGGCGGCCTCCAGGTCGTCGGTCACCACGACGCCCTTGCCCGCGGCCAGGCCGTCGTCCTTCACGACGTACGGGGCGCCGAAGGCGTCCAGCGCGTGGTCCACCTCCGCGGGGGTGGTGCACACGTAGGAGCGGGCGGTCGGCACGCCGGCCGCGGCCATCACGTCCTTGGCGAACGCCTTCGAGCCCTCCAGGGCCGCGGCCTGCCCGGACGGGCCGAAGCAGTCGATGCCGCGGGCGCGCACGGCGTCGGCCACACCCGTCACGAGGGGGGCCTCCGGGCCCACCACGACGAGGTCGGCGCCGAGCCGCCGGGCCAGGTCGGCGACGGCCGCACCGTCCATGGCGTCGACCGCGTGCAGCTCCGCCACCTCCGCGATGCCGGCGTTCCCGGGCGCGCAGTGCAGCGACTCCACGTCCGGGTCGAGGGAAAGGGCACGGCACAGGGCGTGTTCGCGGGCACCGCCGCCGATGACAAGCACGTTCACGGTGCCAGGGTATCGGCTGGCGGCGACCGCCCCGCGGGCCGGTCGCCACGACCACCGGCTCACTCTTTCGGGTGGCCCCCAGCGGGGCCCATACCTGATCAAGCGACTCGTAAGGGCGGAAAAGGCTCCGCGACCCTCGCGGGGTCAGCCGTTCGGCGGTAAGAAAGTGTCCGTCATCGGAAGTCGCGAGGGAGCGTGCAGGTGAGCCAGCCGGACATGTATCCCGAGGAGGTCCCCCGGGAGAAGCCGAAGCGGCGGGCGCTGCACGGGCAGGAGGACCTGCGGGCGCTGCCCTTCCCGCTCGGCGACTGGGGCGAGCCGGCCGAGCGGCTGGAGGAGCTCTACCGCTGGGTGGAGGCGGACGCCCTGCGCACCGTCGAGTGGTATCTCGCCGACCGCCTGCGCAAGCGCCGCTGGGCCCGGTCGCTGCGGGTCGGAGCGGCCCTCTTCGCGACGACCGGCGCCGTCCTCGCCGTCACGGGAGCGGGCGGCCGCATCCGCTGGGCCTACGCCGCGCTGGTGCTGGCCGTGGTCTGCGTGGGCCTGGACCGCTACCTCGGACTGACGGCCGGCTGGATGCGGGACATGGCGACCGCCCAGGCCGTGCAGCGCCGGCTGGAGGCGCTGCGCTTCGACTGGGCGTCGGAGTCGGTCCGCGAGGTCCTGGGCCCCACGGAGGGCACCGCGGCCGAGGCCGCCGAGCGCTGTCTGTCGGTGCTGCGCCGCTTCAGCGAGGACGTCTCGGAACTCGTGCGCTGCGAGACCGCCGACTGGATGGTGGACTTCCGGGCCGGCGCCGCCCCGCTGCGGACCCAGTCCCTGACCTGGGCGGGGAGCACCCGGAGCACGGAGAGCGCCGGGTCCGGCGGCGGCCGGTTCCCGCTGCTGCCCGGCGGACGGCCGAGCATGCCGCGGCAGCGCCCCCCGGAGGGCCCCCGGGCGAGCTGACCGCCGCCCGGGAGCGCCCGCCGGGTCCTAGCTGAAGACGATCATCGAGCCCTGGCCCAGCGCTCGCGTCGCCGCCGCGTGCAGCCCCAGCCACACGTGGCGCTCCCGCGCGAAGGGACTGCCGTCGTGGTACGCGGGCGGCGCCGCCGGCTCCTCCAGCTCGGTGGGCCCGGCGGGCGGCGCCGGGGTGGGCGGCGGGTTCTGCGGGTCGATGCCGATCACCGGGGCGACGAACTCGAGCTCGCGCAGCAGGCCGTGCGCGGAGCCCAGCGGGCCGCCGGCGTCGAGGAGTTCGTCGTTGACCAGCGGGTGGGCGAAGTCGAGGGGGACGTACGCACCGGCGTGGTCGTAGTGCCAGACGAGGTGCGACTGCTGGGCGGTGGTCTCGAACATCTCCAGCAACTGCTCGTAGTCGCCGCCGAGTTCGTCGATCGGGGCGACCGCCAGGCCCTGGATGTGCAGCAGGTAGGCGCGGCGCAGGAAGTGCAGCGCGTCGTAGTCGAAGCCCGCGACCGGGGCCACGTCGCCGGACAGGCCCGGCATGTAGGAGTAGACGGGCACCGGGGGGAGACCGGCGTCGTTCAACGCCTTGTCATAGCGGGCGATCTCCTCGGCGAACGGGTTGTCGGGGCTGTGGCAGAGCACGTCCACCAGGGGAACCAGCCACAAGTCGCAGGCCACAGGCGCTCCAAGTCCTTCCGTGCGTGGTCGGACCAGCGTAGTGGGCGGCGGCCGTTCCTACTGGCCCGCGGCCAGTCGCCGCATGAGCGCGAGGGAATGGCCGTCGAACTCCTCGACGACGCGCTGGGCGGTCTCCGTGTCCCGCTTCTCGATCGCGGTGACGAGGGCGACGTGGTCCGACCAGCACAGACCCGCCAGGTCCGGCCGGCCGCGCAGGTAGGGAACCGCGTACACCCAGGTCTGGGTGCGGATCCGGTCGAGGAACTCGCCGACGTGGGCGTTCCCGGCCAGCGCGGTCAGTTCGCGCCAGAAGCGGATGTCGTAGCCGATGAGGACGTCCAGCTCGCCGGCCCGGGAGGCGCGCGCGGCGGCCTCGGCCCGGCGCCGTACGGAGGCCAGCTCCGTGGGGTCGACCTCGCGCATGCCGCGCGCGGCCATGCGCCGGAAGATCCCCTCGACGACGAGGGTGCGCGCCTCGACCATGGAGCGGAACTCGGCGTCGGTGAAGCGCCGCACCTGGAAGCCGCGGTGGTGCTCGACGTCGAGCAGTCCCTGCGCCGCCAGGTCGACCAGTGCCTCGCGGACCGGGGTGGCGGACACGCCGTACAGCTCCGCGATCTCCTTGACCGTGAAGTGCCTGCCGGCCGTCATGCGCCCGGTGAGCACCTCGTCGCGGAGCGCGTCGGCTATCTGCTGCCGCAGACTGCTCCGTCGGACGGTTCCGCCCGCTGGGCCTTCCGGCATGCCGGTGCCTCCCTACAGATGTGGCGGTGCGCTTACGGCTCCGCCACACCTTATGCGAGGCCGGGTCGCGGGTGGTCCACACCTGTGGTGCGCCTCACCCGCGGCCCGGGCACGCGCCGGGCGCGCTCAGCGCGTGTGCTCGTCGGCGACGGCCAGCGCCGCGTCGAGGAGTGCCAGGCCCTCCTTGGCCTCGGCCTCGGTGATGTTGCAGGCGGGCACCACATGGGTGCGGTTCATGTTGACGAACGGCCACAGGCCGCTCTTCTTGCAGGCCGCCGCGAAGGCCGCCATGGGGGCGTTCGCCTCACCTGCCGCGTTGTAGGGGACCAGCGGCTCACGGGTCTCCCGGTCTCGCACCAGCTCCACCGCCCAGAAGGCGCCCAGGCCCCGCACCTCGCCGACCGAGGGGTGGCGTTCGGCGAGCTCCCGCAGGCCCGGGCCGATCACGTTCTCGCCGAGCGCGGCGGCGTGCTCGACGACGCCCTCGTCCTCCATCACCCGGATCGTGGCGACGGCGGCGGCGCAGGCCAGCGGATGGCCGGAGTAGGTCAGACCGCCCGGGTAGGGGCGGGTGGCGAAGGTCGCGGCGATCTCCTCGCTGATCGCGACACCGCCGAGCGGCACGTAGCCGGAGTTGACGCCCTTGGCGAAGGTGAGCAGGTCGGGGGTGACGTCGAACTGCTCGGCGGCGAACCAGCTGCCGGTGCGGCCGAAACCGGCCATGACCTCGTCGAGGACGAAGACGATCCCGTACCGGTCGCAGATCTCGCGCACCCCGGCCAGGTAGCCGGGCGGCGGCACCATGATGCCCGCCGTGCCGGGGACCGTCTCCAGGACGATCGCGGCGACGGTCTGCGGGCCCTCGAAGACGATGGTGTCCTCGAGGTGCTGCAGCGCGCGGTCGCGCTCCTGCTCCTCGGTCTCCGAGTGGAACGGGGAACGGTAGAGGAACGGCGCCCAGAAGTGGACGACGCCGGCCGAGCCGTTGTCGGAGGGCCAGCGGCGCGGGTCGCCGGTCAGGTTGATCGCGGCCGAGGTGGCGCCGTGGTACGAGCGGTACGCGGACAGCACCTTGTGACGGCCGGTGTGCAGGCGGGCGAGCCGGACCGCGTTCTCGACGGCCTCGGCGCCGCCATTGGTGAAGAAGATCTTGTCCAGGTCGCCGGGGGTGCGCTCGGCGATCAGCCGGGCGGCCTCGGAGCGTGGCTCCACGGCGAAGGCCGGCGCGAAGGTGACGAGCTTCGCGGCCTGCTCCTGGATGGCGGCGACGACCTTGGGGTGCTGGTAACCGATGTTGGTGAACACCAGGCCGCTGGTGAAGTCCAGGTAGCGGTTGCCGTCGTAGTCCCAGAAGTACGCGCCCTCGGCCCCGGCGACCGCCAGCGGGTCGATCAGGCCTTGCGCGGACCAGGAGTGGAAGACGTGGGCGCGGTCGGCGGCCTTGACGGCGGCACCGGTCCCGGGGTCGGCGAAGGGAGGGGTCATGCGCCCAGGCTAGGCAAACGGCCCGGGCGCACGGCATTGGCACCCTGTATGCGGGTGGCGGCGCGCGCCGACAGGTTGTAGCGCGCGCCGCCGCCGTCCCTCAGAGGAAGGAGTTGATCTCGATGGTCTCGGTGCGGCCGGGGCCGACGCCGATGGCCGAGATCGGGGCGCCGGACATCTCCTCCAGCGCCCTGACGTACGCCTGGGCGTTCTTCGGCAGGTCGGAGAAGGTCTTCGCCTTGCTGATGTCCTCGCTCCACCCGGGCAGGGTCTCGTAGACCGGCTTGGCGTGGTGGAAGTCCGTCTGGCTGAACGGCAGTTCCTCGACGCGCTTGCCGTCGATCTCGTAGGCGACGCAGACCGGGATCTGCTCCCAGCCGGTGAGCACGTCGAGCTTGGTGAGGAAGAAGTCCGTGAGGCCGTTGACCCGGGTCGCGTAGCGGGCGATCACCGCGTCGAACCAGCCGCAGCGGCGGTCGCGGCCGGTGGTGACGCCCCGCTCGCCGCCGATGCGGCGCAGCGCCTCGCCGTCCGCGTCGAACAGCTCGGTCGGGAACGGGCCGGCGCCGACCCGGGTGGTGTAGGCCTTGAGGATGCCGATCACCCGGTTGATCTTGGTGGGGCCGATGCCCGAGCCGGTGCAGGCGCCGCCGGCCGTCGGGTTGGACGAGGTCACGAAGGGGTACGTGCCGTGGTCGACGTCCAGCAGGGTGCCCTGGCCGCCCTCGAGGAGGACGACCTTGCCCTCGTCGAGCGCGGTGTTGAGGACCAGCGTCGTGTCGGCGACGTAGTCCTTGATCTGCTCCGCGTAGCCCAGGTACTCCTCGACCACCTGGTCGGTGCTGATGGCACGGCGGTTGAAGATCTTGATCAGGACCTGGTTCTTGTCGTGGAGGGCCGCCTCGACCTTCTGACGGAGGATCGACTCGTCGAAGAGGTCCTGGACCCGGATGCCCACGCGGTTGATCTTGTCGGCGTAGGCGGGACCGATGCCGCGACCGGTGGTGCCGATCTTGCGCTTGCCGAGGAAGCGTTCCGTCACCTTGTCGAGCGTCTGGTGGTACGGCGTGATCAGGTGCGCGTTACCGCTGATGAGGAGCTTGGACGTGTCGACGCCGCGCTCGTTCAGCCCGCTCAGCTCGGAGAGCAGGACCGCCGGGTCGACGACGACTCCGTTGCCGATGACCGGGGTGCACCCTGGCGAGAGGATCCCGGAAGGCAGGAGGTGCAGCGCGTACTTCTGGTCGCCGACGACGACCGTGTGGCCGGCGTTGTTGCCGCCCTGGTAGCGCACCACGTAGTCCACGGAGCCACCGAGCAGGTCGGTGGCCTTTCCCTTGCCCTCATCACCCCACTGAGCACCGAGCAGCACAAGTGCGGGCACAGGCGTACACCCCTTCCGGGCGGGGCATGTCCAACGTGGCTCCCCATGGCGGGGAGAGCCGTCGGACCGGTGCCCCGGAAATAGACGAAGCCCCTGGCGCAAGGCAGCGCAAGGGGCTCTTGCACCGAGATGTTACCTGAGGAAGGACCAAGGTGTCGGCTCAGCGACCGTCCGGGCAGCCCCTGCTCGTGGTCATCGACCCCGCCGCCCGTGTCATGGACGGCGAATCCGTGCGCATCGCGAAGGACGTGCTGTGCGGGGGAGCCCCCTCCGTGAAGATCGCTCTTCCGGAGTCCGAGGAGGAGGCCGTCCGGGTGCTGGAGCACCGGGGCCGGCGGCGCCCGGTGGTCGTGGGCGACGACGCGGCGCTGCTGCGCACGGTACGGACGCTGCACTCGGGCCGGGGGCTGGGCGAGGCCGTCGTCGGCCTGGTGCCGGTCGGCCGGCGGACCGGCCTGGCGCGGGCGCTGGGCGTCCCGGGCGGGGCGGTGAGCGCGGCGCGCGCGGTGCTGGACGGGACGGAGCGCGAGCTGGACCTGCTGCTCGACGACAGCGGCGGCATCGTGCTGGGCGCGCTGCGCATCGGCTCGGCAACGCCCGCCTGGTGGACGCCGGTGGAGCGCCGGGCCCGCTCGCTGGCCCGCACGCTGAGCCTGAACGGCCACTCCCCCCACCTGGGGCTGGGGATGCGCGGCGGCCACCGGCTGCGGATCGAGGCGGACGGGGTGGTGCTGGCCGACCTGGACGACTGCGTCGAGGAGGTGTCGGTCTCCACGGCGGTGCCCGGCGTCGCCGAGGTGCTCGTCCGCAGGGAGGGCATCACGCCCGCGGGGCCGGTGCACGCCCGGAGCGTCACCGTCTCGGGACGGGACTTCCGCTACACGGCGGACACCGCGCCGGCCGGCCCGGTCCGGCGCCGCACCTGGACGGTGGTGCCCGCCGCCTGGCGGCTGACCGTCCCGCGGTCGGCCTACTAGACCGTGTCCCGGGAGGGCGTCAGAGGACGCCCTGTTCGCGCAGTTCCGCCTTGCGCTCGCGCCAGCGGTCCATCATGTCCACGAGTTCGTCCTGAAGGAAGTCGAAGAAGGCCGCGGTCTCCGCGAGCCGCCGGCCGGCCGCGGATTCCGGTCCGAGGGCGTCGATGCCGGAGCGCAGGGTGTTCTCCCAGCGGGCGAGGACCTGGTCGCGGCGGGTGAAGGTCTCGTACCACTGGTCGCTGTGCACCCGGTAGCGCTCGCGCCGTGAGCCCGGCTCGCGTTCACGGGTGAGCATGCCCACCTGCGCCAGGTAGCGGACCGCGCCGGAGACGGCGGCCGGGCTGGCCTGGAGCCGTTCGGACAGCTCGGCGGCGCTCAGCACGCCGGTGTCCGAGGCGAGGAGCGCGGCGAACACCCGTGCCGCCATGCGCTGCATGCCCGCCTCCACCAGTTCCGCCGCGAAGCGCTCGACGAACGTCATCGGCTCCAAGGACTCATCCGCCACCGTCATCGCCTCCCGTCCCGAAGTTTATACACTTCCTTAACTTCACAAATTTGTGAATCTACTGTACGTTCGGAATCATGACGAAGGCAATCAGTGTGGCCGGACTGCACAAGTCCTTCGGCCGCACGCACGCACTGGACGGCCTCGACCTGACCGTCGAAAAGGGAGAGGTGCACGGCTTCCTGGGGCCCAACGGCGCCGGCAAGTCCACCACCATCCGCATCCTGCTCGGGCTGCTGCGCGCGGACCGGGGGGCCGCCCGGCTGCTCGGCGGCGACCCGTGGCGCGACGCCGTCACGCTCCACCGGCGCCTGGCCTACGTCCCGGGCGATGTCACCCTCTGGCGCAACCTCAGCGGGGGCGAGGTCATCGACCTGCTGGGGCGGCTGCGCGGCGGGCTGGACGAGGCGCGCAGAAGGCAGTTGCTGGAGCGCTTCGAGCTGGACCCGACGAAGAAGGGCCGCGCGTACTCCAAGGGCAACCGGCAGAAGGTCGCACTCGTCGCCGCCTTCGCCTCCGACGTGGACCTGCTGATACTCGACGAGCCCACGTCCGGCCTCGACCCCCTGATGGAGGAGGTCTTCCGCGAGTGCGTCCGCGAGGAACGCGACCGCGGCCGGACGGTGCTGCTGTCCAGTCACATCCTCAGCGAGGTCGAGGCCCTGTGCGACCGGGTCAGCATCATCCGCGGCGGGCGCACGGTGGAGACCGGGAGCCTCGGCGAGCTGCGGCACCTCACCCGCACCTCGGTCACCGCGGAGCTGGCCGGCCGGCCGGAGGGCCTCGGCGGACTGCCGGGCGTGCACGACCTCGACGTGCGCGGCAACCACGTCCGGCTCCAGGTCGACACCGACCGGCTCGACGCCGTGCTGCGGCGGTTGAGCGAGACGGGCGTACGCAGCCTCACCAGCACTCCCCCCACCCTGGAGGAGCTGTTCCTGCGGCACTACGAGGACGGCCCCGCCAACCCAGCCAACCCAGCCAACCCAGCCGGCCCCGAGGACCCGGCCGTCGCCACCGGCGCCCTCGGGGCGGACTCGGAGGCCCGGCGATGAACGCCCTCACGGGGACGGGCACGCTCACCCGGCTCGCGCTGCGCAGGGACCGCGTCATGATCCCGGCGTGGGTCGTGCCGATCGCGCTGCTGGTCGCGTCCACCGCCTCGGCCTTCGGCGGCCTCTACGACACCCCGGCAAAACGCGCGGGGGTCGCGGCGAGCACCGCGGGCAACGGCTCGCTGCGCGCCCTGTACGGGCCGGTGTTCGACACGAGCATCGGCGGACTGACGGCCTGGCGCATGATGGCCTTCGGCGCGGCGCTGGCCGGCCTGATGGCGATGCTGCTCGTCGTCCGGCACACCCGGGAGGAAGAGGAGGCCGGCCGGCTGGAGCTGGTCGGTGCGGGTGCCGTCGGACGACGGGCGCCGCTGGCCGCCGCCCTGGTCACCGGCTTCGGCGCCTCGCTGCTCCTGGGGCTGCTGGTCACCCTGGCCCTGCTCGGACAGGGTGCGCGGGGCGCGGTCGCCTTCGGGATCGCCTTCGCCGGTGCGGGCTGCTCCTTCGCCGCGGTCGCGGCGGTCGCGGCGCAGCTGACGGAGAGCGCCCGTGCGGCACGCGGCCTCTCCGGCGCGGTCCTCGGTCTCGCCTTCCTGATACGCGCCGTCGGCGACGCCGGGAGCGGCACGCTGAGCTGGCTCTCGCCGCTGGGCTGGGCGGAGAACATGCGCCCCTTCGCGGACGAACGCTGGTGGGTGGCCGCCCTGTTCGCGGCCTGGGCCGCCGGGCTCGTCGCCGTCGCGTACGCCCTGGTGGCCCGGCGCGACATCGACGCCTCCCTGCTGCCGCCCCGCCCGGGCCCGGCCACCGCCGGCCACCGTCTGCGCTCCGCCCAGGGGCTGGCCTGGCGGCTGCAGCGCGGCTCGCTGTGGGGCTGGACGGCCGGCTTCGCCGTGGGCGGCGGCGCACTGGGCGGCCTCGCCAACGGGGCGGCCGACCTCGTCCGGGACAACGAGCAGCTCGCCGACGTCATGCGCGACATGGGCGGCGCCTCCGGGCTGGTCGACTCCTACCTCGCCTCCATGACCGGGGTGATGGGGATGATCGCCGCGATCTACGCCGTCCAGGCCGTGCTCAGGCTCCAGGGCGAGGAGAACTCCGGCGGCGCCGAGCCCGTTCTCGCCACGGCCGTGAGCCGGGTGCGCTGGGCCGCGGGCCACGCGCTGCTCGCCTTCGCCGGATCCGTGCTCCTCATGGCCGTCTCCGGCCTGACCATGGGGCTCGGCTACGGGGCGACGGCCGGCGACGTCGGCGGTCAGGTGTGGCGGCTGACGGGCGCGGGCCTGGTCCAGCTGCCCGCGGTCTGGTTCGTGGCCGCGGTGGCGCTGCTGCTGTACGGCGCGGCACCGAAGGCGGCACGGGCGAGCTGGGGGGTGGCGTCGCTGACGCTCGCCATCGGGCTCTACGGGCCCGCGCTGGGGCTCTCGCCCTGGGTGATGGACCTGTCCGTCTTCACGCACCTGCCGAAGGTGCCCTCGGCGGACGTCACCGTGACCCCGCTGGCGGTGCTCACCGCGCTGGCCCTCGCGCTCGCCGCCCTGGGGCTCGCGGCACTGCGCCGCCGCGACATCACGGCGTGAACGGCGTGAACCGCGGGACTCGCGGGACCCTGCCACCGGGCCGGGTCCCGCGGGCGGCGCGCCGGGCTGCGGCCTAGGCCCTGTCGTCAAAGTCCCTCCTGCCCCGCGCCGCTCCCCCAGCTCCGCTGGGAGGTGCCCCCAGGCACGCCACCTCGCTGCGTTGTCGAATCGTCCGAGTAGCCCACTACGAGGACGACTCTCCGCCTTGCGATGCACCGCACTGGGGGCACCTCCCAGCGCAAGCTGGGGGAGCCGCGGGGCCCGCCCTCCGGGCGGCCGGAGCTACTTTGACGACACGGCCTAGCAGGTGACGCGCAATTCGCGCAGACCGCGGATGACGTAGCCCTCGTTCCAGGCCGGCTCCGCCGCGAGCTCCAGCCCCGGGGCACGGCGCAGCAGCGCCGTGAAGGACGCGGCGAGTTCGATGCGGGCCAGCGGCGCGCCGAGGCAGTAGTGGATGCCGGCGCCGAAGGTGATGTGCGGGTTGTCGGCGCGGGAGAGGTCCAGCCGGTCGGGATCGGCGAAGCGCTCCGGGTCGCGGTTGGCGGAGCCGAAGAGCAGCGCCACCTCGCTGCCGCGCGGGATGACCGTGCCGCCCAGCTCGATGTCGTCCAGAACCCAGCGCTCGAACATCTGCAGCGGGGTGTCGAAGCGCAGCAGCTCCTCGATCGCCGAGGGCAGCAGCTCCTCCGGTGCCGCCCGCAGCTCCGCCAGCTGCTCGGGGTGCCGGAACAGCGTCCACCAGCTGTTGGCCGTGGTGTTGACGGTCGCCTCGTGGCCCGCGTTCAGCAGCAGCACGCAGGTGGAGACCATCTCCTGCTCGCTGAGCCGGTCGCCCTCGTCGTGCGCCGCGATCAGCGCGCTGATCAGGTCCTCGCCGGGCGCCTTGCGGCGTTCGGCGATCAGCTCGCGCAGGTAGGCGGAGAACTCCTCGCTGGCGCGGACCGCCTTGCGCGCGGCCTCCTCGGAGGGGTTGAGCTCGAACATCCCGACGATGTCGGCCGACCAGGGCCGCAGCAGGTGCCGGTCCGCGGCCGGTATCCCCAGCATCTCGGCGATGACGGCCACCGGCAGCGGTTCCGCGACCGTGGCGACGAGGTCGCCGCCGCCCTCCGCGACCAGCCGCTCCACCAGTTCCCCGGCCAGCCGCTGCACGGTCGGCGTGAGCCGCTCGACCGTGCGCGGGGTGAACGCCTTGGAGACCAGCCGCCGGATGCGGGTGTGGTCGGGGGCCTCCAGGTCGAGCAGGCCGTTGCCGTTGAGCGTGGTGAAGGGCTCGTGCTCCGGCGGCGGCGCGGTGCGGCCGAACTCCTCGTGCGTGAATCGGTGCAGGTACGTCCGCCCGAGCCGCCGGTCCCGCAGCAGCGCGCTGACGTCCGCGAAGTGCGGGATGAGCCACTGCCCACTCGGCTCGAACCAGTGGGCGCGCCCCTCGGCACGCAGCCGGGCGTAGGCCGGGTAGGGGTCGGCGACGAACTGCGGCGACCAGGGATCGAAGGCGGTGGCAGTGCTGCTCATGTGCGGAGACTACCCTCCGCCCGTTCAGCCGCCCGGGGTGACCAACCGGGCCTCGTACGCGAAGACCGCCGCCTGGGTCCGGTCGCGCAGCCCCAGCTTGACCAGGACCCGGCTCACGTGGGTCTTGACCGTCGACTCGGCGACCACCAGATGGTCGGCGATCTCCGCGTTGGACAGCCCCTGGGCGACCAGCACCAGGACCTCCGTCTCACGCTCGGTGAGCTCCCCGACCCGGTCCTGGGCGGGCGGCCGGGGCGTGCCCAGCCGGTTGAACTCGGTGATCAGGCGCTTGGTGATCGCCGGGGCGAGCAGCGCGTCGCCGGCCGCCACGATCCGCACGCCGTCCGCGAGCTGGCGGGCCGAGGCGTCCTTGAGCAGGAAGCCCGACGCACCGGCGCGCAGCGCCTGGTAGACGTACTCGTCCAGGTCGAAGGTGGTCAGCACCAGCACCTTCGCGTCGGCGTCCGCGGCGACGATCTCGCGGGTGGCCTCCAGGCCGTTGAGCTCGGGCATGCGGATGTCCATCAGCACGACGTCCGGCCGCAGCGCCGCGACCTGCTCGATCGCCTGCCGCCCGTCGACGGCCTCGCCGACGACCTCAATGTCCGGCTGGGCGCCCAGCAGTACCGAGAAGCCCTCGCGGACCATCATCTGGTCGTCCGCGATCAGCACCCGGATGGTGTTGCCGCTCATGCCCGCTCCCCGGGGACCGGGATGAACACGGTGACCTCGTAGCCGCCGTCCCCGGTCGGCCCGTCGGTCATCTCGCCGCTGAGCATGGCCACCCGCTCCCGCATGCCGGCTATGCCGTGCCCCGCTCCCGGTGACGGTTTCACCAGGCCGCGCGGCGGGCCGTTGACGACGCGCAGCCCGAGCCCGCCGAGGACGTAGCTGACCTCGACCCGGGCGGCGGCGCCCGGCGCGTGCCGCAGCGTGTTGCTCAGCGCCTCCTGGATGATCCGGTACGCCGACAGCTCGACGCCCTGCGGGAGCTCGCGCACCGCGCCGGTCACCGTCCGCTCCACGCCCAGACCCGCCTCGCGCACGTTGGTGACGAGCCGGTCGAGGTCGGCGAGGGTCGGCTGCGGCGCGTCGGGTGCCTGGTAGTCCTCGGCGCGCACGACCCCGAGGACGCGGCGCAGCTCGGTCAGGGCGATGACGGCGTTCTCACGGATGATCGAGAAGCTCTTGGTCAGCTCCTCCGGCGGGTTCTCCACGCGGTACGGCGCGGCCTCCGCCTGGATGGCGATCACGGACATGTGGTGGGCGACGACGTCGTGCAGTTCGCGGGCGATGGTCGTGCGCTCCTCCAGCAGCGTGCGCCGGGTCCGCTCGACCTCGGTCACGGCGACCTGGGCGGCGACCTCCTGCCGCGACTGGCGCAGCCCGCGGACCGCCGACACGACCGAGAGCACGACCGCCGAGAGGAAGATCATGATGAACGGGTCCGAGCCGTACATGCCGGACATCGGCTGGAAGACCAGTGCCAGCGCGGCGGTGAGCAGCCACATCTCCGCGGCCACCCGCGCCCTGGTACGCCCCGCCACCACGGCCAGCACCGTCAGGTGCGAGACGAAGCCGACGTCCGTCCACGGGTAGGTGGACGACCACTGGCCGGCGCCGACCACCCCGGTGAGCACCGTGGCCCCGACGGACAGCCACCACGCCCCGATCGGCCGGAACATCGTGGTGATCACGGGCGCGGCGGCCAGCAGCGCCAGCACCGGGCCGCCCGGCCCGTCCTGGCTCTCCAGCGAGACGAACATCAGGAAGACCGCGAAGCAGGTCAGCGCCGCGTGCGGCATCCAGCGCCCGTACCCCCGGAGCCTGCGCGGCACCACGGCGAGCAGCGGGTGTCCTTCCCGCAGCGGTGCCATCGGGCGGAAGGCGAAGCCGTCGGTGATCAGGTCGTGCCGCAGCCCGCTGAGGGCGCCGCGGGCCATGCGGAGCTCGGTCCGCAGCGAGGTCTGGCTTGTCTCGGTCACACTCTCACCGTAGGGACTCCGCACGTCGCCGTCGTCACCTGCGAAGACGATGTAGCGGCGTCATCCTCAAGTAGGACCCGCCGCGGGAGGGCGCGTCACCAGGCGAGCTGGGCGATCTCCTCGGCGACCACGGCCGCCGCGTCCGCCGCCGGGTCGATCACCGGGAAGTGGCCGACGCCCTCCAGCAGGGTCAGCTGGACCTCTTCCCCCGCCTTCGCCGAGGCTGCCGCGAAGGCCTCCGCGACCTGCGGCGGGACGACCTCGTCGCGGTCGCCGTGCACGACGGTCACCGGGATGCCGGTGGGCAGCAGCGCGGCCGGGTCGGTCTCCGCCCGGCGCTCGGCGAGCAGTTGCGCCCCGCCGAGGAGTTCCGCGACCGCCCCGGAGCACACGTCCCGCTCGACGGCGGCCTCGAAGTCGGCGATGGGCGCGAGCGCCACCACGCCGCGCAGCGCGGGCGCGCCGGGGCGGTGCCAGCGCGACCCGGCGGGCAGCACGTGCCGGGCGGCCGCCCACAACGCCAGGTGCCCGCCCGCCGAGTGACCGGTGAGCACGATCCGCCGGACGTCCACGCTGTCGGCGCCGAGGGCGGCCTCGGCCAGCGCCGCCACGGCGTCGGTGGCGGCCGCCACGTCGTCGAAGGTGTCCGGCCAGCGGCCCGCGGCCGTACCGCCGTTGCCCCGGCGGTACTCCACCGAGGCCACCGCGAAGCCGTGCCCGGCGAGCAGGCCGGCCAGCGGCGAGACGTGCGTCCTGTCGTACGCCGCCCGCCAGGCGCCGCCGTGCAGCAGCACGACCAGCGGCCCGGGCCGGGTGCCGTCCGCACCGGGGCGCGGACGGTAGAAGTCCACGACCTGGTCCGGGTGCTCGCCGTAGGCGGCGGTGGCGTCCGGCGGAACGGGGGCGTGCGAGAACGCGGACGCCTCCTCGGCCGCGGCCCGCTCGGCGGGGTCCAGCGGAGCGGGCCGGGCCCCCACCGCGTCGGCGCGGCCGTCGGCGCCCGCCGGAATGGTGTCGCTCGACGAGGTGGGGTCGGACATGCGTTACCGCGTTCCTTCCAGGACCTGGGCCAGCACCCGCGCCGCCCGCTCCGCGTCCGCGAAGCGCGTGTACAGCGGGGTGAATCCGAAGCGGAGGATATCCGGCTCGCGGAAGTCGCCGACGACGCCCCTGGCGATCAGCTCCCCCATCACCGCGCCCGCGTCGGGACAGCGCAGCGCGACCTGGCTGCCCCGCTCGGCGTGCGCGGCCGGGGTGACCGGCCGTACGACGCCGTCCGGCACGTACGCCGCGACGCACTCCAGGAAGAAGTCGGTGAGGGCGAGGCTCTTGGCCCGCACGGCGTCCAGGGACACGCCGTCCCAGACGTCGAGGGCCGTGTCCAGCGCCAGCAGCGACAGGATCTCCGGGGTGCCGACCCGGCCGCGGACGCTGCCGTCGGCGGGCCGGTAGGCGGCCTCCATCGCGAACGGGTCACGGTGGGAGTTCCAGCCGGGCAGCGGGGAGTCGAAGCCCGGCTGCAGGTCACGGCGGACGTACAGGTACGCGGGCGCGCCGGGGCCGCCGTTGAGGTACTTGTACGTGCAGCCGACCGCCAGGTCCACGCCGTGCTCGTCCAGGCCGACCGGCAGGGCCCCGGCCGTGTGGCAGAGGTCCCAGACGACCAGGGCGCCGGCCGCGTGCACGGCGGCGGTGGTGCCCGGCAGGTCGTGCAGCCGGCCGCTGCGGTAGTCCACGTGGTTGACCAGCGCGACGGCGGTGCGCGAGCCCGCCGCGGCGGCGATGTCCGCGGCGTCGACCGCGCGGATCGCGCACCCGGTCATGCGGGCCGCGGACTCCGCGATGTACCCGTCCGTGGGGAAGGTGGCGGCGTCGACCAGCACCTCGTCGCGGGCGGGGTCGGTCCGCTGGGCCATCCGGACGGCGCCGACGACGGCCTTGAAGACGTTGACGCTGGTGGAGTCGCCGGCCACGACCTGGCCGGGG
The DNA here is from genome assembly GCF_042742985.1 of Streptomyces sp. NPDC058864. NCBI lineage: Bacteria > Bacillati > Actinomycetota > Actinomycetes > Kitasatosporales > Streptomycetaceae > Streptomyces > Streptomyces sp. NPDC058864. The sequence goes on from NZ_JBHYMQ010000020.1 coordinate 68,127, forward strand.
GCGGCGCCTATGAGCGCGCCGATGCGGTCGCCGATCCGCTCCGGCGCCGTCCACCAGCCGCTCTCGGTCCAGGAGCGGATGCGCAACTGCCCCCACTCGCGCCCGACCACGTCCGCCATCCGGTCCTGCACCCCGGCGGGCAGCGCGCCCAGCGAGTTGCCGTCCAGGTAGACCACGTCGTCCAGCACGAAACGGTCGCGGAGCTTGGCCAGCTCGTCGGCGGTGTCGAGACGGGCGGCCTTCGCCGCGGGGGATTCGGTGGGCTTCATCGCGTCAGACATGGCTGCGGGCCGTCCAGAGCTCGGGGAACACGTTCTTGGTCGCGCGCTTCTCCAGCCAGGAGACCCCCGCGGAGCCTCCGGTGCCGGTCTTGGCGCCCATCGCGCGGCGGGTCGCCACCAGGTGGTCGTTGCGCCAGCGCCACACCAGCTCGGCCACCTCGGTCAGCGCCTCGCCCAGCCGGACGAGTTCGCTCTCCTGGTCACCGGAGTAGACGGCCTGCCAGGCCCGCTCGACGGCCGGGTCGGCCTCGTAGCGCCGGGAGAGGTCGTCGCGCTGCGGGATCTCGTGGCCGCGGCGGGCCAGCAGCCGCAGCACCTCGTCGTAGAGGCTGGGCTCGTGCAGTGCCTTCTGCAGCTCGTCGTGCACCCGCGGCGCACCGCGGTGCGGGACCAGCATCGACGCGGACTTCTCGCCGAGCAGGAACTCCATGCGCCGGTACATCGCCGACTGGAAGCCCGAACCCTCGCCGAGGGCGGCGCGGTAGGCGTTGAACTGCGCCGGCGTGAGATGGGCGATCGGCTCCCAGGAGGCGTTGAGCGACTGCAGTTCGTAGGTGCTGCGCTTGAGCGCGGCCAGCGCCGTCGGCAGGTCGTCGGCGGCGAGCGCACGGGAGGCGGTCTCCCACTCGTGCACGATGACGGTGAACCACAGCTCCATGACCTGGGTGGTCACCAGGAAGACCATCTCGCCGGGGTCGTCGGAGCGGGGGTGCTGCAGATGGGTGAGGACGTCGGCCTGGACGTAGTCCTCGTACGGGGTGGTCCCTTCGAAGTCCAGGTTCGGTGCCTCGGGGGCGTCCTGGGAAACGTCGGGGCGGTGGGACATCGGTGTCTCCGTGGATACGAGCTACCGGGTAGCGGTCTGTCCCGCGCGCCGTCGCGGCGGGACCCCGGTCCCCTCGGGCCCGCGCTCTACCGGCGCCGGGCCCAACGGGCATCATGCGTGGTCAGAGCACGCTACGGCAAGACCTGCCCGGCGCGCGCGCCGGACAGGTCGGAGTGGGTGCCGTGGTCGCCGGCGGGTCGGCGGCTCAGCCGAGGGTCTCGGCGGCGGTCTGCGAGGAGTCCCGCAGGAAGGTGCTGCAGCGCTCGTACTCCTCCTGCTCGCCGATCGCCTGGGCGGCCCGCGCCAGGGCGTGCAGGGCCCGCAGGAAGCCGCGGTTGGGCTCGTGCTCCCAGGGCACCGGGCCGTGGCCCTTCCAGCCGTTGCGGCGCAGCGCGTCCAGGCCGCGGTGGTAGCCGGTGCGGGCGTAGGCGTACGACTCGACGACGCGGCCGGCCTCGAAGGCGTCGTCCGCGAGCTGCGCCCAGGCCAGTGAGGACACCGGGTACTTGGCGGCGACCTCGGAGGGGGCCGCTCCCGAGGCGAGCAGCTCGCGCGGCTCGGGGTCGTCGGGCAGGTTCGTCGGGGGCGGTCCCCCGAGCAGGTTCTCGTGAATTGCCATGGGTTCCAGTATGGCCGGGGCCCGGCCCCTCCACGTGGAAGGGCCGGGCCCGGTGCGTTACCGCCGTGCGGGGCGGTTACTTGAGCTTGGTGCCGGCGGAGCGCAGGTCCTGGCAGGCCTCGAGGACACGGGCGGCCATGCCGGCCTCGGCCAGCTTGCCCCAGCTGCGCGGGTCGTAGGTCTTCTTGTCGCCGACCTCGCCGTCGATCTTCAGCACGCCGTCGTAGTTGCGGAGCACGTGGTCCGCGACGGGACGGGTGAAGGCGTACTGCGTGTCGGTGTCGATGTTCATCTTGACCACGCCGTTCTCCAGCGCGGTGGCGATCTCCTCCTTGGTGGAGCCGGAGCCGCCGTGGAAGACGAAGTTGAACGGGTCCTGCTTGCCGAACTTGGCGGCGACGCCCTCCGCGAGCTCCTTCAGCAGCTCGGGGCGGAGCACGACGTTGCCCGGCTTGTAGACGCCGTGGACGTTGCCGAAGGAGGCGGCCAGCAGGTAGCGGCCCTTCTCACCCAGACCCAGCGCCTCGGCGGTGCGGATCGCGTCCTCGACCGTGGTGTAGAGCTTGTCGTTGATCTCGTGGGTGACGCCGTCCTCCTCGCCGCCGGTGGGGGTGATCTCCACCTCGAGGATGATCTTCGCCTTGACGGCCTCGGCCAGCAGCTCCTGCGCGATGGCGAGGTTGTGGTCGAGGGTCTCGGCCGAGCCGTCCCACATGTGCGACTGGAACAGCGGGTTGCGGCCGGCCGCCACGCGCTCCTGGGAGATCGCCAGCAGCGGGCGCACGTAGCCGTCCAGCTTGTCCTTCGGGCAGTGGTCGGTGTGCAGCGCGATGTTGACGGGGTACTTCTCGGCGACGACGTGCGCGAACTCGGCCAGCGCCACCGAACCGGTGACCATCTCCTTCTTGTACTGGCCACCGAGGAACTCCGCGCCGCCCGTCGAGATCTGGACGATGCCGTCGCTCTCCGCCTCCGCGAAGCCGCGCAGCGCGGCGTGCAGGGTCTGGGTCGAGGTCACGTTGATGGCCGGGTAGGCGAACTTGCCGGCCTTCGCCCGGTCGAGCATCTCGTTGTAGATCTCGGGGGTTGCGATGGGCATCTGTCCGCTCCTTGTGATGTGCGGGTTGTTCGGTGAGTGACCCTGACCTGGGATCGACGTCATCGTCGCCCCCATCTTGGCAGACTTGCGCAAGAGCTCCACACACTGCGCACCACGGACAAACCTCAGGGGTGAAGGGTTTCACGTGAAACCCTTCACCCCTGAGGGAAAGCGCAGGTCAGACGGCCGATCAGCCCAGGCCGAGATCGTCCAGACCGAACGCGCGGACGTACGGAAGCCCCGCCTGCTCGATGGCCGGAGCGGCACCCCGTTCGACGATCACGGCGACGGCCACGACCTCGGCGCCGGCCTCGCGCGCGGCCTCCACCGCGGTCAGCGGCGAACCGCCCGTGGTGGAGGTGTCCTCGACGACCAGCACCCGCCGGCCCTCGATGTCCGGCCCCTCGATGCGCCGCTGCATGCCGTGCGCCTTCTGCGCCTTGCGCACGACGAAGGCGTCCAGCCGGCGGCCGCGGGCCGCCGCGGCGTGCAGCATCGAGGTGGCGACCGGGTCGGCGCCCAGGGTGAGTCCGCCGACGGCGTCGTAGTCCAGGTCGGCGGTGGCGTCGAGCATCACCTGGCCCACCAGCGGAGCGGCCTCGGCGTCCAGCGTGATCCGGCGCAGGTCGATGTAGTAGTCGGCCTCGAGACCCGAGGAGAGGGTCACCTTGCCGTGCACCACGGCCTTGTCCTTGATCTGCTGCAGCAGGGCATCACGCGCGTCACTCATGGCCACGAGCCTAGCCCAGCGGCTCCCAGGCCCAGGTCGCGCGGATCTCCAGCGGATCGATGGGGGTGACCAGACGCGGCGCCGTGTTCAGCCCGTTCGGCGGACCCGACTGCGGCTCCACGCAGATGGCCGGGGGCTGTTCGTCGTAGACGACCACCCACTCCGCGGGGCTGGTGATCCGCAGCCGCAGCTCGTCCGGCCAGGTCAGGGTGACGTCCACACCGTCCGGCATGCCGAAGCAGTCGTCCCAGGGGCGGGGCTTCGGCTCCACCCGGTGGCCGGTGGGCAGGTGGTCGTCGCCGCGCTCCTCCATCCAGCCGGGGGTGAAGTCGATCAGGGCGTCCTGGCCGCCCCGGCCGAGGTTGCGCAGGAACCAGGGGTGCCAGCCGGCCTGGGCCGGGAAGGAGTCGTCCGCGCTCTCCACGCTCATCGTGAGGTCGAGGCGGTCCTCGGACAGCTCGAAGCGCTGGCTGACCCGGCCCTTGTACGGCCAGGGCTCGGCCAGGTCGTAGTAGAAGCAGGCGCTGCTGCCGGTGGCGCCGGGCGCCGTCCGCCAGGCCACGTGCCGGCCGGTGCCGTGGATGGCGTGCGGGCCCGCGTCGCGCGGCATCTGGTGCAGCACCCCGCCGTTGCGGAACTGCCCGTCGCGGGTGCGGCCGCACCAGGGGACCATCGGGAAGGACCCGAAGTTGGGTCCCTGCCGCAGCAGCTCGACGCCGCCGACGGTCAGCGAGCCGACACGGCAGCCGAGATCCGGAAGGATCGTCAGCCGCGCCGGTCCGGCTTCGAGTTGGACAGCGTGCTCGTCGTCTCGCCCGTCAGGGGTCTCATCCGTGGCCACGGCACAGACCCTACGGGAACGAACGCCTGCGCCGCCGCAGCACCCGCCCCGCGACGACGGCCGACAGCAGCAGCGCCGCCGCGGCCGGCGCGTAGCGGCGCAGCGAGGCGGTCGCGGTGCCGCTCTGCGGTGCGGGCACCGGGGCGTAGCGGCCGCGCGGCGGGGCGTGGTCGACCTCCTCGGCACTGCGGCCGATCAGGGTGCGGCGGGCGTGCGCGGCCTCGGCGGGCAGGTCGATCCCGGCCGGGTCCTCGGGGACCGCGGCCGCCGTGTCCCCGCCGGGCAGCGCCTCGCCGGCGTCCTCGCCGTCCGCGTCCTGCGGCTCGGGGAGCTGCTGCAGCTCCTGGGCGTCGTGCCCGGCGAACTCGTCGAGCTGCGCGGGCAGGTCGTCGGTGAGGTCCTCGACGCCGGTGCCCTCGGCGGCGGTCCCGGGCGCCCCGGCCGGGGCCTCCTCCTCCAGGTCGGAGGTGAGCGCCGCGACGAAACGGTCCAGCAGCCGGTGGCCCGCGGCCCCGACCGCCGCCTCCTCGTGCTCGGCGAGCCGCCCGTCGGCCTGCACGGTGCCGGTGAAGGTCAGCAGCGCGCCGCCCGACACGGTGTCCACGCCGAGCTCCAGCGCCACCTTGACCGTGCCCGCGCCGCGCGCCTCCACCGCCTCGCCCTCGATGGTGAGCCCGCCGCCGCGCGGGACGAGCCGCAGCGTGCCGCGGTAGGTGATGGTCGAGCCGCCGATCCGGAGCCTCAGCCGGCCGGCCAGCCCCTCCTCGGCGCCGGCGTCGCGCTGGAGTCCGGGCACGCAGCGGGCCACGCGCTCCAGGTCGGCGAGGGACCGGCGAATGGTTTCGGCCGGAAACGGAACGAACACCTCATGCGGCTCCATGCCGCGAGCCTAATCCGCCGGGCGGCCCTTCGGTGCCGATTCGACGCCGGTTCGCCCTCACCCGGAGCGCGGATGCATCAGCGTGGACGGGGGCAGGTCCCGCAACGGGGTCCGCGCCGCGCGCCGGGCCGCCGAGGAGAGTCCGGCGGAGGACAGCGACCGCAGCCGCGGCGCGTCCGCGGCGAGCCGCAGCGCCGGGGCGCGGTGCCGGGTGGCGAGGACGAAGCCCCAGTCCTCGTCCCCGCGGCCGCTGCCGATCCAGTAGTCGGCGGTGCGCAGCCCGGCCGCCCGTACGGTCGCGTCGACCGTCCAGAAGCCGCGCCGGGCGGCACCCGGCGCGCCCGCGTGCACCGCGAGCCGGCCGCCGGGGGCGAGCACGCGCCCGACCAGTCCGTAGAACTCCTGCGAGTACAGCTTCGCGCTGCGCGAGATCCCCGGGTCGGGGAGGTCGGCGAGCACGACGTCGTACCCGCCGGACGGTCGCGGCGGCCGTTCCCGCCGCAGCCAGTCGAAGACGTCCGCGGTGGTCACCCGGACCCGGGGGTCGCGGTAGGCGTGCCGGTTGAGCCGGGCCAGCGCGGGGTCGTCCCGCGCGAGGGCGACCAGCCGGTCGTCGGGGTCGACGAGGGTCACCGAGCCGACCCCCCGGTGGCGCAGCACCTCGCGCAGCGCGAGCCCGTCGCCGCCGCCGAGGATCAGCACGCGCCGGTGCCGGCCCGTCATGGCGGGGTGCACCAGCGCCTCGTGGTAGCGGTACTCGTCCCGGCCGCGCACCCGCAGCCGGCCGTCGAGGAAGAGCTGCAGCGGTGCCGCGGTGAGCACGACCTCCTGGACGGCGGTCTGCTCGGCGAGCCGTACGTCACCGCCGTACACCGCCTGCCGGGCGGCCCGCTCGAAAGGTCCGGCGGCCCAGGCCGCGCCCGCGAGCAGTGCGAGGACCATGACGTTGGCGGCGAGCAGCCGGGCGCGGGCCCGTGGTGTGACGTCACCGCGGAAGAGCCACAGCACGATGGCGCCGCCCGCCACGGCGTTGACGGCGCCCGTGACGAGCGCCCCGGTCAGCTGTCCGTAGCAGGGCAGCAGGAGGAAGGGGAAGGCGAGGCCGCCGACCAGCGCGCCCACGTAGTCCGCCGCGAAGAGGTCGGCGACGGCACCGCCCGCGTCCTGCCGCCGGATCCGCTGGATCAGCGTCATCAGCAGCGGGATCTCGGCGCCGATGAGGACGCCGATGGCGAAGGCGAAGACCGCCATCGCGGGCCGTGACTGGCCGAACCAGGCGAAGCTGGCGTACAGCGCCATCACCGAGAGCCCGCCAACCAGCGCCAGCGCGATCTCGACGGCGGCGAAGCCGATCGCCGGCGCGCAGCTGAGCCGCTTGGCCAGCAGCGAGCCGACGCCCATGGCGAAGACCATCACGGACAGCACGATCGACGCCTGGGTCACGGAGTCGCCGACCAGGTAAGAGGCGAGGGCGACCAGTTCGAGCTCGTACACCAGGCCGCAGGCGGCGCAGACGAAGACCGCGGCCAGGACCAGCGCCCTGGCGGCGGCCGCCGGGACGGGCAGCCGCGGCCCGCGGACGCGCGGGGCGGCCCGGGCCGTACGGGAGGTGGACTGGTCGATCATGACTGCACGCTATGTCAGCTGTATGGCGGTCCACGTCACCCACAGGGGTGCGATTCGTGGCATCCGGCGGCGCGTTGACGCCGTGCCGGCCACACCCGTACCACCGCGCTCACGGCTGCGCGCTGAGCGTCGAACGGGTCGCCACCAGCCGTCCTTCCTGGGGGTACGCGTGCCAGGTGCGCCACAGGACGCTGCCGCCGCGGTACTGCACCAGCATCGCGGTGAAGGCGAGCGGATCACCCGGGAAGGTCCCCGCCAGGCCGTTGGGGTGATCGGCCACCAGGGCGAGCAGTTCCTGCGCCCGCCCGGCGAAGCACCCGCGGGAGAGCGTCTCGATCCGCGCCGCGAACTCGTAGTCCCAGCCGTCGATCCGCCGCGCCACCCCGAACGGCAGCGGCGCGCTGCTGCCCGGCATGCAGGCGACGGTCTCCGAGCAGCGGCCGCGCGGCGAGTCCAGGATGACCTGGTGGGAGGCACCGAGCAGCCGCAGCTGGACCTGCACGCGGGGCGCGCCGGACGCGGCGCCGCCGGCGGCGGTGCCCGGCAGCTCACGGTCGAGCACGGCGAGCGCCGGCAGTTCGTCCTTCCCCAGACACCAGGCCAGGTCGCCGGCGCGGGTGTCGGTGTAGGCGGTCTGAAGCGTGGTGAGCATGAAGTCGGCTCCGCAGGCACATCGCGAGCAAGCGAGGGGAGGTCACGGGCGTGGGGGGAGAGGACGCGCCGACCCGCGCCTGTGGGGAAGGACGTCCGTCGGCTCGTGCCCACGGGGGGTCGGTGAATACGCAATCATGAATGGCGCGTCGCCTTCAGCGTTTTTACCCATCTCCACCCGCTTTACATCCCCAAGGGCCCGGACGGGTTCAGGTGTTCACTACAAATGCGCCCGACGGGTGAACAACCCGCCGGGCGCATATGCGATTCGGCACGGGCAATACGCAATTTCGTATCGTCAGCTTCCGCCGCCGCAGCCGCCGCCCCCACCGCACGAGCTCCCGCCACCGCAGGAGTGGTGGCCTCCCCCGTGGTGGCCACCGCCTCCCCCGTCCCCGGAACTCGCGTCCCCCGCCCACCAGCTCATGCCGCCCCCGGCCTCGGCACCGGCCACGGCGGAGCCGCGCGAACGCCGCCGCCGGTGGCCGCGGCCGGAGTTCCGCGCCACCAGGACGAGCAGCACAATCGCGCCGAAGACCAGCAGAATGATGAAGGCCTCCATCGTTCCCACCCCCGTTTTCCTTGCTTTCCGTTGTGCGACGGTGATGCCCCCGCCGTCCGCGGCCGAAAGCAAAGTTGAGGAAGTCCAGAGGTTTCCGTGTGCGGGAAGGCCCCTGGTCTGCATCGGAAGCAGAACCAGGGGCCAAGGGTGGACGACTGGGCCGTCTAGGGGCCGTGATCTTCATCGTCAGGCGGACCAAGGACTCGGTCAACGGCCCGCCGGGATCGCTCGCGGCTATTGGGCATCAGGTGCGCGTACACGCGAAGGGTCATCGCCGGGTCAGCGTGTCCCATGTACTCGCTCACGGCCTTCACGCTCTCCCCGGAGTCCAGGAGAACAGAGGCGTAGAAGTGCCGGAGAGCATGCATGCCGTGTTCACGGGCGGAGACGTAGCGCTTCCCTTCCTCCGCCTCCGGGATTAGGCCGATCGAGGCGAGAGCCGGCTTCCAGTCGTGGGCGTTGAAGTTGCTCCGCCACACGATGCCCCCGCCGGGGTTGGTGAACAGCAGGCGGGCAGTCACTTTCGGGCCCTCCGGAGAACCCCAGGGCAAGGACACCTCGACCGGCTTGCAGAGGTCCATGTGCGCCTTCATGGCGTAGGCCACGGAGTCGGGGAGCGGCACATCGCGCTCCTTCTCGCACTTCGGCAGCGCAAACACAGGCTTGCCCTCCACGTGCTTGATCTGTCGAACCACGTGCAAGGTCCGGCCCGCAAAGTCCAGCGCGCCCTCAGCGAGCCCGAACACTTCCCCCTGGCGCAGTCCGCACCCAGCCGCGACATCGACTACGGCGCGGTAGCGCTCCTCAAGAGCAGTCCTGACGCCTCGCACCTGATCTGGGGTCCACGGCACCACCCGGGAAGCATCACCCCTGGGTGCCCGCACCGATTTAGCACTGCATGGGTTCCGGATCAGCAGCGTGTCGTCAACGGCCGCCGACAACACCGCCCGCACATCGGCATAGATCGAACGCGCGTACGAGGAACTGATTCCGGGCTTCGCCTCCAACACCGACAGCAGGTGCCGGATGTGCTCGGGCCGAAAGGTCCCGATCGAGCGAGGACCGATCACCGGGTACGCGTGGAGGCGCAGACGGCGACCCAGCTCTGTCCGCGTGGTCGGACTAGATGTTCGGGTCCCCAACCAGCGCTCGGCGTACTGGCGGAAGGTGATCCGAGCTGCACCGGGGTCGATGTACTGGCCGCGCGACATGTCGGCCTCGATGTGGATCAGCCACTGTTCAGCCTCGCGCTTCTTCCGGTCCGGGAAGCTCTTGGACTTCTCCGTGCCGTCTGGGGCGACGTAGCGGGCGCGGTACCGCAGGCCCAGGCCGAAACGGTCAGTCTTGACCTTGACCGACTTGCCATCGGACCCAGCCTCGACCTTGAACCAGCGATCTTGGACGTGTCCGGCCATCAGGCAGCCCCCTCCATCTGGGACTCGACCCAGACGCGGACGTCCTCAGGGTCGAAGCGGAGGTGACGGCCGACACGGAATCCACGCGGTCCGGTGTGCTTGCGGCGCCACTGATAGACGGTTTCGACGGGGACGCCGAGAAGGTCTGCCAGGTCAACCGGGGTCAGGTAGCGGGCGGGCAGTGGGCGCGGCACAGTCACCACTCCCCCGCTTCGTCGTCGGGTAGGTCGGCGAGGGCTTCGCGGGCGGTGTCGCGGTTGATCCGGATGTCCCGAGCGATCGAGGCGGCGAGCCAGGATTCACCGGGCGTGTGGCCGTGTCCGGCGTAGGTCCAGTGGGCGAGCACGAGCGTGGAGCCCTCCAAGGTGTCATCGGGGTCGGGAAGCCCGCGCTCACGCCGTTCCTGGTGGGCGCGGTAGTCGGCGCGGACCTGGCGCAGCGCCCCAAGGGTGGTGGAGTAGCGGCGGGACTTGGTGGAGAAGTGGCCGCGGAACCCGAGCATGTGAGCCCAGGCGCGCAGCTTGCGGTCCGGGTAGTGCGGGTCGAGGTCGAAGCAGGCTTCGATCAGCCGCCGGGTGTGCGCGGGCAGGTCGAACAGGTCCAGGGCCTCACGGTTCCCGACCCGCCGGTCTACGGTGCCGGTGGTCTCAGCGGCCTTGGTGGCGTACTTGGCCACATACGCGGCGACAGCCTGTTCGGTCAGCTCCTGCCCGTCATCCGTGCCGATCGGGCGGACATCGACCTGCGAACCTCAGCGCAGCTCCCGGGCCGGGAGAGTGCCGGCGGCCGAGACCGGAACCGAGACCCGAGCAGCAGCGGCATGGATCGCGGCATCCAGCAAAGCGACGCTCGCCCACGACGGCGGAACCTCCTCCGGACCGCCGGGGCCGTCGAGACGGACGATCGCGTGGAAGTGCACGGCCCCGCGCTTCTGGTACTCAGCGACCTTCCCGAAGGAGACTCGGCAGACCTCCTTCATGGCGCTCTGGGAGAGTCCGGTGCGGGCGGCGATCTCGCGGCGCAGGTAGATGGTGAAGCGCCGCCACAGGTCGCCCGCGTGGTTGTTCCACAGCACCGCACCCGCATAGTCGTACCGCTCCGGATCGAGCGGAGTGCCGATCGCAGGGTCGTGCTCGGCGTGGGCGACGCCGCAGCGGCAGCGGCCGGTGTCGGGGCGGTTGTGGACAGGCCCGAACGACGGCGCGGTCAGCGTGGCGAACACCTTCGGATGCGTGCGGACCGCCACCGGCACGTCCTTGCGCTCATCCCCCGTCAGCCCCGCCCGGATCAGGTGGAAGGTATCGCCCGCGTAGGTCCAGGCGCACGAGGGGCAGCGCGATGCCCGGCGGTTGCCGCACGCCACCCGTAACCGGCCCCCCGGCTCCCCGTCGGTCGAGTACGAGTAGAGGACGTCGCCTGACTTGGCGTCCCGGGTGACCGTGAGTCCTTGCAGGTGGATCGGGTCGGCACAGCCCCCGGTGCGCTGGACCTGTTCCCGCCACCGCTCGAACCCGGGATCATTGGCCAGCCGCAGCGCGTCGAGGAGCGTGCGGGGATCGGTGCCGCAGGCGGCCGCAGCGTCAGCCACGACCGCCGGGGCAACAGGCATCAAGGTCACGCGACCACCGCCAGCGGGCCGGTGAACAGGGCGGCGCGGACGGCGGTGTTGTGGCGCATGCAGGCCGTGAACAGCGGGCCGTCGTCTTCGATGTAGTTCAGCGGGATCGGCACCCAGCCGGTGTGGCCGCCGTCGTGGTCCCAGGTCGGTACCCAGCAGGGGCAGTGCTCGCCGGGCCGGTCGTGCAGGTTGTGGAGGCGGCACTCCCCGCACGGGAGGACGACGCCGGGCAGGCCGGTCAGCGAACCGTCGTTGTCGATCTCTTCACCGGAGCCCTGGCAGCTACCGCAGATAGCGGCGGCGAGACGGGGACGAACAGCGAGCGATGCAGGCATGATGAAGGCTCCCTTTGTGGGAGCCCCGGGCGGCGTCGTGATCCTGGCAGAGAGCGCGCCGCACGGGGCGTGGTCATGTAGCCGAGCAGTAACCCGAAGCTACTCGCAGAAAAACTGCGGGTCAATAGAAAAGCTGCGACTAGTAGTAGATCTACACTTCTGCGATGCTGGGAATCCGGCATCGAGGAGGAAAGATGAGCAACTTCGCGCTGTTTGTACGGTTCACGCTCAAGGAAGGCGGAGCCGAGGGCTTCGACGCCCTGGTGCGTGAGACCACCGCCGCCATTCGCGCGAAGGAGCCCGGAACTCTCGTCTACGCCTGCCACGAGGTCGAGGGCGCCCCGGATCAGCGCATCTTCTTCGAGCTGTACGCCGACCGCGCCGCCTTCGACGAGCACGAGCGCCAGGGCCACACGAAGCACTTCCTGTCCGAGCGCGACAAGTACGTGGCGCACACCGAGGTCGACTTCATGGCCCCGTACGCCGGCAAGTACCCGACCGAGGCCCCCGGTGAGTGACGCCGACAACCGCACCGCAGGCCAGCGGGTCGCCGAGCTGCGCCGCAAGAGAGGCTTGTCCCAGCGCGACCTGGCGGCCGAGATGGGCCGTTCCGAAAGCTGGGTCTCCCAAGTCGAGCGCGGCGTCCAGCCGATCGAGCGCCTGTCGGTGCTCCAAGCCCTCGCCGACGCCCTCGGCGTGCCGGTGCGCGAACTGCGCCCGGAAGCCGAGATCGCGCCCGAACCCGAACCCGAGCAGCAGCCGCAGAGCAACGACCTCGACGGGCTGCGTGTCGCCCTGACCGGACACCCCTCGTTGGGAAGCCTCTTCGGGCAGATCACCGCCTGCCCGGAGCCCTCACTCGACGACTTCCACCGGCACGTCGACGAACTGTGGGAGCTTGCCCATGCGGCGAGCTACGCGGCACTGAGCGACCGGCTCTCCAAGTTGCTGCCGCAGCTCGAAGCCGCCGTACGCCACGGTCCCGAAGCCGAACGCGCGGAACTTCACGCCCTACTGGCGCGGACCTACCAGGTAGCCGCGGCAAGCTTCGTGCGCCAGGACGAGCCGGATGCCGCATGGGTCGCTGCCGACCGGGCACTCCAGGCAGCTGAACGCGCCGGCCAACCGCTGGAAGTCGTTGCGGGTCTCTTCCGCCTGGCTCACGCCTTCATAAGGCAGCAGCGCACCGATCAGGCCGAACAAGCCGCCATGTCGGCGATCAACGTGCTGACACCTCGCAGCCAAGCAGACGCCAGCCCCCCGGAGGAGAGGTCGCTCCTGGGAGCCATGCACTTGGTCATGGCCGTGATCAGCGCCCGTGAGGGAGCCCGCTCCGCCACCCACGCCCACATCGAAGAGGCACGGCGTATCGCCGCCACCAACGGAGCCGACCGCAACGACTTCGACACCGAGTTCGGCCCCACCAACGTCGAGATCCACGCCGTCAGCACCGCAGTCGACCTCGGCGACGCCGGCATGGCCCTGGACGTAGCCGAACACATCGACCCCACAGGACTGTCCCCGGAGCGACAGGCACGTTTCCTGGTTGACGTGGCGCGAGCGCACGCGCAGCGGCGACACGTCGGCGAGGCCACCGCCGCACTCCTCGAAGCCGAAACCCTAGCCCCCGAACAAGTCCACTCCCACCACCTGGCCCGCGAAGCAGTCCGCGACCTCCTCCAGTTCTCCGGCCACCGAGTCCCCGAACCCTTGGCAGGGCTCGCTGACCGCATGGCGATCGCGTAAGGCTTCCTGGCGATACAGCACGTCACTAGGCTCGCGACGTGACAGACCACGGCATCGAGTTCCCAGTCTTCCGACTCCACGTTGTGCCAGCGGTCCTGGCGCTCGCGAGCCCGTCTTGGCAGCGCGATGTGTGGCTGCGGCCGGAGGGACTCGAAGATCTGGACTACGTGATCCACGTGCTCTTCGACGACTTCTGCAACGCGGACGACCCTGCCCCGTGGCTGGGCAAGAGTCTGCGTACGGAGGAGGAAGTCACGCTCATGAAAGAACTGGGCGAGGCCTACTCCATCGTGCAAGACCAAGTCGGCCACATGGCACCGGACCAGGACTATCTGGATAGTCCTGACTGGGCTCCGGTGATCACAATCGCGGCCAAGCTGGCTCAGGTGATGGTGACCAACGATCTCCAGGCTGCGGTTCTGCTGCACGAGGAACGGTCTCAGCAGGGCGCATCCCCCGGTATCGGACACACAACCAACTGAGCTGCACTGTTACGGATTTCTCTACCTCATCAAGACGCTCCCGCCGCGCAGAGCGCGGCGGCGCGCGGCCCGGCGCCTCGGGCCGACGCTCCTGTCTGCGCCCCGCTCCGGCCCGGCCGCCGGCCGCCCGCCAGACGGCGAGGGGTGGGGCCGAGGGGAGACCCGCTGTGGCCGGGGCGGTCAACTCCGCGGCTTTACGCAGCCACCATGGGGCGAGCCTCGAAGATCGGGGGCCCACTTCGGGCTATTGCGGGCAGCCGAGGTGCTGCCCGAGTCGCGGCGAGCTTACGGGCCCCCGATCTCTCGCCCCATGGCGGCTCCTGCCCAAAGCCGCTACGCCGACCTCCGCTGTACGGTTGCCCCGTGATCGAAGAGAACGAATGGGGGCTGCGACCACTCACCCCAAGCGAGGCCGACCGTCTTCGGGAGCTCGCCGAAGCAGTGGGGGAGGATCTGGGCCAATTCGGGCTCACTTTGTACAACCGTGAGGCGCCAGATTGGGAGACAGCGGCTGGCGGGCTGGATATCGAAGTAGACGCGTTCGATGATGCCGCGGGCGGGATCTGGCTCCACTGGAGCGTACATCCTGCTCTCCGCCGTGCGAGCCTCGAAGCTCATCAGAGTGGGAAGCCGAACCAATCAGTGATCCGGGCTGCAGGGCACGTTCACGAACGGATGGCGTCAGCGATCCTGTCCATGTTGCAAGCGCTCGGATACGTCGCCGAGAACAGCAACGATGACTATCGCCCCTTTGCGATCAAGGTTCTCTCTGGACCCCGCTGATCCCAGGGCCGTGCCCCCCGCTCCTAAACGGTGGCGCGACAGTGCTGTACAGCAGCGGAGTACAGCAACCTCCGCGCCCACAACCGACCGCCGCCCGCTCCAGGAAACCGCCTGACATCCCCAGCAGACCTCAGCGACCGTCGCGCCCATAGTTCGCATCGAGGGGATCAGGCCGGGCGTGCCACAGTCGTGCCAGGTGAGGCAGTGCCGAACGGGGACCCACGGGGAACAGCGGTGACAGGGTCGGTTTGCCGCAGGTCCGCTCCCCCCTGGCACCCTACTCAAGCTCAAGTGGCGTCTACTGCCTTGCCGGCGCGACGGATCGGCGGCCCAAGAAGACCATCGACCTCCGTCGATACAGCGTCGAGGAATACATCACCAAACAGGCAGAGGGACTCTTCCCACGGGTGCCCAAAGCTGCCCATACGGAAGTCTTGCGAAAGGAAGATGTAGTAGTCCCCGTCTGGGTACGGACTCAGTGGCCAAGCCGGTTGTTCAGGACCGCCGACCTCATGCGGAGTGAAGCGGTACGACGTGTGCTGCCAGTCCAGCGCGAACAGCGTGCCGTGCACGTCGACGCACGAGGCCAGCCCCTGTTGGACCACCTCGACTAGGCGGTCCAGACTCTCGTAGCCAGGTTCATCGGGAAGGGTCGCCAGGCTCCAGGTGACTGACTCGGCTGGCTCCTTGATGGCTGGCCATTTGAGCGAACTCACACTCGGCTGGAAGTTGAACTCCGCGTAGAAGCGGTCCCAGACCTGCCGGTACTCGGACTCTGACAGTGCGGTAACGGGTTCGTCCATCACGGGTCGATCCTAAAGCGGGTGTCGCCCGGCAAGGAGGGCACCATTACGGGGCCGTCTCTGGGCCGTGCGGCGGTAGCCAACGACGACAGATGACGACAGTCGCCGACGCCCCATCCCCTGCTCAGGGGCGGTGCTCCGAACGCCGTCGCAGGTGCCATCCCCCGGACGGAAGTAGAGGAAGTCCAGAGGTTCGGCGGAGGATGGCGGTCATGACCTCCTCGCGACCCCCGCTCAACCGCGCACTCGCCGAGTTCGGGACCACGATCTTCGCCGAGATGTCCGCCCTCGCCGTCCGTACCGGCGCGATCAACCTGGGCCAGGGCTTCCCGGACACCGACGGCCCCGAGGAGGTGCGCGAGGCCGCCGTGCGCGCGCTGCGCGACGGCCGCGGCAACCAGTACCCGCCCGGGCCCGGCGTGCCCGAGCTGCGCCAGGCCGTCGCCGAGCACCAGCTGCGCTTCCACGGGCTCGGCTTCGACCCCGACACCGAGGTGCTGGTCACCGCGGGCGCCACCGAGGCGATCGCGGCCGCCATGCTCGGACTGCTGGAACCCGGAGACGAGGTGATCGCCTTCGAGCCCTTCTACGACTCGTACGCCGCCTGCATCGCCATGGCCGGCGCCCGGCGCGTCCCGCTCACCCTGCGCGCGCCGTCCTTCCGCCCCGACCTGGACGCCCTGCGCGCGGCGGTCACCCCGCGGACCCGGCTGCTGCTGCTCAACAGCCCGCACAACCCGACCGGCATGGTCCTCACCCGCGAGGAGCTGACGGCCGTCGCGGAGCTGGCCGTCGAGCGCGACCTGATCGTGGTCACCGACGAGGTCTACGAGCACCTGACGTACGGGGCCGAGCACGTACCGCTCGCGTCCTTCCCCGGGATGCGCGACCGCACGGTCACCATCTCGAGCGCGGGCAAGACCTTCTCGTTCACCGGCTGGAAGGTCGGCTGGGTGACGGCCGCCCCCGCCCTGGTCAACGCCGTGCGCGCGGCCAAGCAGTACCTGACGTACGTGAGCGCGGGGCCGTTCCAGTACGCCGTGGCCGAGGCGCTGCGGCTGCCCGACGCCTACTACCGGGACTTCCGCGAGGACCTGCGGCGCAAGCGGGATCTGCTCTCGGACGGCCTGGAGGAGGCCGGGTTCCGGGTCTTCCGCCCGGAGGGGACGTACTTCGTGACCACCGACATCCGGCCGCTCGACGAGAAGGACGGCCTGGCGTTCTGCCGGGCGCTGCCCGAGCGCTGCGGGGTCGTGGCGGTGCCCAACGTGATCTTCTACGACGACACCGAGGAGGGCCGCAGCCTGGTGCGCTTCGCCTTCTGCAAGCGCGAGGACGTGCTGCGGGAGAGCGTGGAGCGACTGCGCCGGCTCTGAGGCGGCGCGGGGGCGGAAAACGGCAGCCCGCCCGCACACGCCCGCTCATCGGCGGTCGCGTGGCGGACGGGCCGCTCACGTGGGGTCCTGTGCGCCCGTGCGGGCGGGCTCAGTCCTCGCCGTCGTCGTCCGTGGACTCCGCGTCCTTCTCCAGTCCGAGGGCCTCGAGGATCCACTTCTCGAACTCGATGGAGGCCCGGACCCAGCTGACGGTGCTGGAGACGAAGTGCTCCAGACCGACGCCGAGGCCGATCAGCATCTGGGCCTCGCCGATCAGACGGACCGTGCCGTCGTCGTGAGTGTGGGTGTAGACCTTCGGCCACAGGGTGCGGCGGTTCCAGTCGTCGAGCGCCTCGTGCAGCTGAGGCTTGTCCTCGATGCTGTAGGGCCGGTCGTAGAAGGTGCGGACCGCGAAGATCTGCTGGTCCTCCTCACCCCGGAACATGAAGTAGGTGCGGAACTCCTCCCACGGCGCGGCGAGGTCGCCCTCCTCGTCGACGACGTACTTGAGCTCCATCTGCTCCAGCAGCTGCTTGACCAGATCCTGGTCAGGAATGACCACGTTCCCGGCAGAGCCGGGCTGGGGGTCCGGCTGGCCCCCGAAATTCGGAATCGAGGACGGGTCGATGCTCACCTTGGAGTTCCCTTCGTACGGATACACCCATCCTCCCTCACGGCGGGCCGCTCCGTGCAAGCGCGGCCCGCCGTGCCCCATTCGCGTGGGATTCCCGCGGGAGGCCTCAGAGGGTCTTGCCGGTGGTGGCGCCCACCAGCAGCTGGTCACCGACCCGGTCGACCCGCACCGTGTCGCCGTCCCTGACCTCGCCGGCCAGGATCTCCCGGGCCAGCTGGTCGCCGATGGCGGTCTGCACCAGGCGGCGCAGCGGACGGGCACCGTAGGCGGGGTCGTTGCCCTCCTCGGCGAGCCAGTCCAGGGCCTCGTCGGTGACGTCGAGGGCGATCCGCCGGTCGCGCAGCCGGAGCGCCAGGCGGTCGGTCTGCAGCCGGGCGATGCGGCGCAGCTCGTCCTTGTTCAGGGCACTGAAGACCACGATGTCGTCGAGCCGGTTGAGGAACTCGGGCTTGAAGGACGCCCGCACCGTCTCCAGCACGCTCTCCTTCTTCTCCTCGGCGCCGAGCACCGGATCGACCAGGTACTGGCTGCCGAGGTTGGAGGTGAGGATGAGGATGGCGTTGCGGAAGTCGACCGTACGGCCCTGGCCGTCGGTGAGCCGGCCGTCGTCGAGCACCTGGAGCAGGACGTCGAAGACCTCGGGGTGGGCCTTCTCCACCTCGTCCAGCAGCACCACGGAGTACGGGCGGCGGCGCACCGCCTCGGTCAGCTGACCGCCCTCCTCGTAGCCGACGTAGCCGGGCGGGGCACCGACCAGGCGGGCGACGGAGTGCTTCTCCCCGTACTCGCTCATGTCGATGCGGACCATGGCCCGCTCGTCGTCGAAGAGGAAGTCCGCCAGCGCCTTGGCCAGCTCGGTCTTGCCGACGCCGGTCGGGCCGAGGAAGAGGAAGGAGCCCGTCGGGCGGTCGGGGTCGGCGATGCCCGAGCGCGAGCGGCGCACCGCGTCGGACACCGAGCGCACGGCCTCGCTCTGGCCGATCAGGCGCTTGCCGAGCTCCTCCTCCATGCGCAGCAGCTTCTGGGTCTCGCCCTCCATCAGGCGGCCGGCCGGGATGCCGGTCCAGGCGGCTACCACGTCGGCCACGTCGTCCGGGCCGACCTCCTCCTTGACCATGGTGCCCCGCTTGGCCACCTCCTCGGCCTCGGTGGCCTCGGCGAGCTCCTCCTCCAGCTTCGGCTTCTCGCCGTACAGCAGCTTGGACGCGGCCTCGAAGTCGCCGTCGCGCTGGGCGCGCTCGATCCGGGTGGTCAGGTCGTCCAGGCGCTCCTTGAGCTCGCCGACCCGGTTGAGGCCCTCCTTCTCCTTCTGCCAGCGGGCGGTCAGACCGCGCAGCTCCTCGTCCTTGTCGGCGAGGTCCTTGCGCAGCTTCTCCAGGCGCTGCTTGGAGGCCTCGTCCGTCTCCTTCTCCAGGGCCATCTCCTCCATGCGGAGGCGGTCGACGGAACGCTGCAGTTCGTCGATCTCGACCGGCGAGGAGTCGATCTCCATGCGCAGCCGCGAGGCGGCCTCGTCGACCAGGTCGATGGCCTTGTCGGGCAGGAAGCGGGCGGTGATGTAGCGGTCGGAGAGGGTCGCGGCCGCGACCAGGGCGGCGTCGGCGATCTGCACCTTGTGGTGCGCCTCGTAGCGTCCCTTCAGACCGCGCAGGATCGCGATGGTGTCCTCGACGCTGGGCTCGGCCACCAGCACCTGCTGGAAGCGGCGCTCCAGGGCCGGGTCCTTCTCGATCCGCTCGCGGTACTCGTCGAGGGTGGTCGCGCCGACCATCCGCAGCTCGCCGCGGGCCAGCATCGGCTTGAGCATGTTGCCCGCGTCCATGGCGGAGTCGCCGCCGGCGCCCGCGCCAACGACGGTGTGCAGCTCGTCGATGAAGGTGATGATCCGGCCGTCGCTGGCCTTGATCTCCGCCAGTACGGCCTTCAGCCGCTCCTCGAACTCGCCGCGGTACTTGGCGCCCGCGACCATCGCGCCCAGGTCCAGGGCGACCAGCCGCTTGTTGCGCAGGCTCTCGGGCACGTCGCCCTTGACGATGCGCTGCGCCAGGCCCTCGACGACGGCGGTCTTGCCGACGCCGGGCTCACCGATGAGCACCGGGTTGTTCTTGGTGCGCCGCGAGAGCACCTGCACCACGCGCCGGATCTCGTTGTCCCGGCCGATCACCGGGTCGAGCTTGCCCTCGCGGGCCGCCGCGGTGAAGTCCGTGCCGTACTTCTCCAGCGCCTTGTACGTGCCCTCGGGGTCGGGTGTCGTCACGCGCTGACCTCCCCTGATCTGCTCGAAGGCGTCCTGCAGCCGACTGCCGGTCGCACCGTGTTGTCCCAGCAGCTCACCGGCGGCCCCGCCCTTGAGGGCGATGCCGATGAGCAGGTGCTCGGTGGACACGTACGCGTCCCCGAGTTCCTTCGCCCGCCGTGCCGCGTCGGCGATCACGGCGAGCAGTTCGCGGTTCGCCTGCGGCGGCGCCACCGTACTGCCCTGCACGCTGGGCAGTCCGCCCAGCAGCCGTTCGGCGCCGGAGCGCACCGCGGCGGCGTCCGCGCCGGTCGCCGCGAGGACGTCCAGCACGCTGTCGTTCTCCGGCTGCTCCAGCAGCGCCAGCAGCAGGTGCGCGGGAGTCAGGTCCGCATGCCCGGCCGAGACCGCCTTGGTGTTGGCGGCGTTCAGGGCCTCCCGGCTCTTGTTGGTCAGCTCGGCGTCCACGTCCGCGTGCTCCTCCTTCTCGACCCACCATCGAAGCTGCTTTTTCCAGCGTAAGACAAGTTGAGTCTATTCCACTCAAGGTTGCTTTTCCAAGGAGCGCCCGCCATCCGGCCCGCCGCTTCGCCGGAGCCCCTCCGGGGAGGGGACCTTTCACAGGTCCATACGCATCAGGGCGGCCAGGGCCGCCACCATGACCGTCACCGTCGGCGCGAGCCGCCTCGCGCCGCCCGCCGGCGCCGCCCACGCGGCCACCACCAGCTCCACCGGGGTCCGGGTCGCGTCCTCCTACGCGAACACCACCTCCAAGGGCGCCCCGAAGAAGACCACGCCCGGGGCGGGGCGGCGCGGAGCCGGCCGCCGACCCGTCGGGGCTGCAGCTCATCCTCACCGGCGTCACCGACCGTGACCACTACTACGCCGTCGTCGCCGTCATCCGGGCCGGCGCGACATCCGGGTACTGCGCCGGCCACCTGCCGGTCCGGCAGCCGGCCGGCCTGCGGCCGACCGAGATCCACGAGACCTCCGAGGGCGACTGCACCGCCACGCCGCGCCGGGCGGCCGCCGGATCGCGTTCCGGGCCGAGCAACGGCGTGACCTACTACTACGCGGTCTCCGTCCGGCCGGTACGACCAGGGCGAGTCGGGGCTGTCACCCGAGGTGGCCCTGACGCCGCACAGCTGAGACCGGGGCGGAAGCCGGGGCCCGGGAGCGCGGCCGCAAGGTGACGTAACCTCGCGGACATGGCCATCGACCCCCGCAACCCCGAACCCGGCTACCTCGCCTTCTGGCGGGAGTACCTCATGAGCACCCTCACCACCCACCGCCCCGACGGCACCCCGCACGTCGTCCCGGTCGGCGTGACGTACGACCCGGAGGCCGGGCTGGCCCGGGTGATCACCAACAAGGCGAGCCGCAAGGTCGCCAACGTGCTGGCGGCCGGACCGCAGGGCACCCGGGTCGCGGTGTGCCAGGTCGACAAGGGGCGGTGGGCGACGCTGGAGGGCGTGGCCAGGATCAGCACCGACCCCGACGCCGTCGCCGACGCGGTACGGCGCTACGCCGAGCGCTACGGCCGCACCCCCGCCCCCAACCCGGACCGGGTCGTCGTGGAGATCGCGCTGACCCGTGCGATGGGTCGCGCCTGAGCCTCATCCGCCCCGTCAATCCCGTCCCCCAAACACCCCTGCGTGCTGCATGATTGACGCTCCGGCAGATTCGGACGACGTACGGCTACGGGGAGGTGCCCGGCTGTGGCACGGGTTGTGGGAATCGATCTGGGCACGACGTACTCCGCGGTCGCGGTGGCGGACCGCAGCGGCACCGCGTCCATCGTCCGCAACCGCGAGGGCGAGAACATCACCCCGTCCGTGGTGATGTTCCAGGGCGACGTAGTCGTCGTCGGTTCGCAGGCCAAGCGTTCCGCGGCCACCGCCCCGGACCACGTGGTGCAGTTCGTCAAGCGCTACATGGGCGAGCCCACCCCCGTCTACACCTCGGAGTCCGGCACCTCCTTCCGCCCCGAGGAGATCTCCGCGCTGATCCTCAAGCGCCTCAAGGAGGACGCCGAGATGATGCTCGGCGAGTCCGTCGAGCGCGCCGTGATCACCGTCCCCGCCTATTTCGACGACGCGCGCCGCAAGGCCACCCAGGACGCCGGCCGGATCGCCGGCCTGGAGGTGCTGCGGATCGTCAACGAGCCGACCGCGGCCGCCCTGGCGTACGGCCTCGACCAGGACGAGGACGCGCGGGTCGGCACCGTCCTCGTCTACGACCTCGGCGGCGGCACCTTCGACGTCACCGTGATGAAGGTCGAGGACGGCGAGTACGACGTCGTCGCCACCGACGGGGACCGCAACCTCGGCGGCTTCGACTGGGACGGGGCGCTGATGGAGCACCTCAACGGCGCCTTCATGGCGGCCGGCGGCCCCGACCTCACCGACGACACCGCCACCCTCGCCGAACTGCGCGACAAGGCCGAGATCGCCAAGCGCACCCTGTCCAACGCCCCTCAGGCGGTCGTCATGCTGTCGGCCGGCGGCCGGCACGAGCAGATCCGCGTCACCCGCGAGAAGTTCGACGAACTCACCGCCGAACTGCTGGACCGCACCCGCATCCTCACCGAGGGCGTGCTGGAGGAGTCCGGGCTGAGCTGGGACGACATCGACAAGGTGCTGCTCGTCGGCGGTTCCACGCGCATGCCGCAGGTCCCGGCGCTGGTCGAGCGGCTGTCCGGGAAGACCGCGGAACGCGGCGTCAACCAGGACGAGGTGGTGGCCCTGGGGGCCGCGCTGATCGCTCTGGACGCCGAGGTCCGCGCCGAACAGGCTGCCGAGCGCAAGAAGTACATCGGCAGCGGCGCCCACGTGGAGTCCGCCCCGGGCGACGGCCTGGCCCGGCTGACCAAGGGCCGGGTGAAGTCGATCAAGGACGTCACCTCGCAGTCCCTCGGCATGGTCGCCGTGCACGACGACGCCCCCCGCTCGCCGGAGTACAACGCGGTGATCATCCCGCACAACACCACGGTCCCCGCGAAGGAGAGCGACACCTTCTACACGGTCCGGGAACGCCAGACCGCGCTGCGGGTGCAGGTCACCGAGGGCGAGGGCGAGGACCTGGACTACGTGAAGGTCGTCGGCGAGAGCACCCTCAAGATCCCGCCGTACCCCAGGGGCGCGCCGTTCGAGGTGTACTACGCCTACGACGTGGACGGCATCATCCACGTCGAGGTCAAGGACCTGACCTCGGGCGAATGGCTCGGCGAGTTCGAGGTCGAGCGCCCGGACAACCTGGGCAGCGAGGAACTGGAGCAGCTCAGCGACCGCGTGTCCCGTACCGCGGCCCTCTGACCGGAGCGGGAGCCGACGCGCCATGACCACGACGGACGTGCCCGACTACTACTCCGAGTTCGGGATCGGCACCGGCGACAGCGCCGAGGAGATCGGCCGGAAACTCGACCGCGAGCACCGCAGCTGGGCGGGGAAGGCGAGCAAGGCCCCCACCGCCGACAAGCGCCGCGAGGCCGAGGACAAGGTGCGGCAGGTGCTGGAGGCGCGCAAGGCGCTCACCGACCCCAACGCGCGCGCCCTGTACGACCAGCGGCTGGCCCGCTCCCGGAAGCAGGGGCAAGAGCCCCGGGAGCCGAAGATGCCCGCTCCCACCCAGGGCGGCGGTGTCCGCGACTGGCTGGGCATCGCCGAGCGGAACATCGCGGAGGGCGACCTCCAGGCCGCCGAGTACGAACTGCGCCAGGCCGTGCACCACGACGACCGCAACGCCTACGCCTGGCGGCTGCTGGGCGCCGTCCACCAGGACCTCGGCGCGTACCAGGACGCCCTCCAGGAGCACCGCAGGGCGCTCCAGCTGGCCCCGGACGACGCCGCGAACCACGTCCAGATCGGCAACGTCCACACCGCGCTCGGCGACCACCGCACGGCGCTGACCTGGTACATGAAGGCCGACGAACTGTCCCCGGGCGACCTCGGGACCGAACTCGCCGTGGGCGACGGCCTGTACGCCTCCTCCCGCTTCGACGAGGCGCTGGCGTGGTACGAGAAGGCCCTCGCGCACAGCCCGGGCCACACCGGGCTGCGCGACCAGATCAGCCGCATCTGGTCGCTGCGCGCGGAGGGCGCGATGATCACGCACCCGGTCAGCCGCCGGCTGGTCGTCGCGTCCGCGGAGTCCGCCCGGCGCATCCTGCACTGCGTCGACCAGGGCCTGGCCGTACGCCCTGGCGATCAGGACCTGACGGGGCGGCTGGAGTTCTACCGGGGACTGGCCGCCGAGTCCCTGGGCAAGACCTGGCGGTGGCACAGGCTCATGCTCTGGGTCGTGGTCCCGGCCGTCGTGGTGCTGCTCACCCCGGCCAGGGCGTACGCCGTGTTCGTGGTCCCCACGGCCGTCGTACTCATCGCGTGGATCGGCTTCAGACCGCGCTGGTGGCACACCCGCGCGTCCCTCCCCCGGCACCTCCTCAACCCGCCGCAGCAGTCCTGGAGCCGCGCATGAGCACCCCGCCGCCGCAGCCGCCGCAGCCTCCGTGGGTCCCGCCCCTGCCGGAGGTGCCGCCGCAACCCGCCGCGCCGGTGCCGCCGGTGCCGCCGGCCCCGCCGGCGCCGCCCGTGCCGCCGGAGGAGAGCGCGCCGGACCCCGCTTCGCGGGCGGCGGAGCAGCCCGCGCCCGACCCGTTCGCGGTGGTGGCCGACGCCGTCGACGGACTGCGCGAGGAGATGGCGGCGCTCGGCGACCAGTTCCGCCGCCGGCTGCTCAACGACCGCGAGGGGCGCCGCGGTCTGGACGAACTGCGCGCCGAGCTCGACCACACCCGCAAGGCCGCCGAGGGCCGGCTGGTGCAGCCGCTCCTCTACGACCTCGTCCTCCTCCTGGACCGCATCGACCGCCACCTCGGCGTCGACGGCGGCTTCGCCGACTCGGTCGGCGCCGAACTGCTGACCCTCCTGGAGAAGTACGGCATGACCCGTATCCCGGTCACCGCGGGCCGCTTCGACCCCGCCCTCCAGGAGGCGGTGGGCACCGTCCCCGCTCCGCGCCCGGAACTCGCCGGCGACGTAGCCGAGGTCGTACGCCACGGCTACCGCATGGGCGACCGCGTGGTACGCCCCCAGCAGGTCCGCGTGCACGCCATCACCTGAGCCGAGGGAGCCCCGCATTGCCCAGGACCACACAGCTGCGGACGTACACCATCAAGCCGGAGATGCTCGACGCCTGGCTCGGCCTGTGGCACACGGAGATCGTGCCGCTGCGCCGCGCCCACGGCTTCGAGATCGGCCTGGCCTGGGTGGACCGCGAGCACAGCCGGTTCGTCTGGCTGATCGCCTACGCCGGCGAGGACGGCTTCGCCGCGGCCAACGCCCGCTACTGGAACAGCCCCGAACGCGCACGGATGCCGCTGCAGCCCGAGGACTACCTCGTCGGCAGCGAGGTCCAGGAGGTCGAACCCGCCTGAGCCGCCGCCCACATCGCGGCCGCCACCCACACCGGCAGCCACGCGGTCGCCACCAGGGCCCCGGCCCCGGCCGCCGCGCCCGCCACGCCCATCGTCCGGCACCGGGCCCACACGGACCCCGCGCCGCCCACCACCAGCAGCGCCGCCACGACAGGGACCGGCACCAGCCCCGCGTACCGCGGCACACCCACGTCCCCGTACGCCGCCACGCCCACGCTCACCAGGGCCAGCGCCATCACCCCGGCGATCCACCAGGGCCCCTCGCGCCGCGCGGCCAGCCTCAGCCCGGCCCACATCGCCACGGTCGCCAGCCCGACGTCCAGCCCCTCGGCGCCCCAGTTCGCCCCGAGCGGCACCGCGCCGGCCACCATCCCCACGGCCAGCCCCACGACGATCCCGGCTCCGACACCCCTGTGCGGCATACGGAGCGTCTTCCCCACCACGCGCCCCGCACGCCCGCCCCGCCACGGAAGGCCACCCCTTCGGCGGAGGCCGCCATGGCCGGGTCCGACCGCCGCCGCACCGTCCGTTCCCCCGCGCGACACCCCCCGTTGGTCCGTCGCGGGGGGAATCCGACCCGGCACGACACGGCATGATCACGGGTCACAGGCCCGGCTTGGCACAGCCGTTCGACGCCTGTCAGGCTCCTCCCCAGGGAGGGATCTTTGACCAAATCCACGCGCGCCCGCGCCACCGCGCTCGCGCTCGCCACAACCGCTGCGGGCCTCGCGCTGCCCGCCGGCGCCGCCCACGCGGCCACCACCTGCTCCACCGGGGTCTGGGTCGCGTCCTACTACGCGAACACCACCTTCAAGGGCACCCCGAAGAAGACCGCCTGCGACACCTCGATCAACGAGAACTACGGCACCGGCGACCCCGCCGGCGTCACCCTGCCGAAGGACAACTTCGGCGTCCGCTGGAGCCTCACCCGCGACTTCGGCTCCGGAGGCCCCTTCACGTTCACCGCCGCCGCCCGTGACGGCATCCGGGTCTACCTCGACGGCACCCGCAAGATCGACCTCTGGAAGGACGTCTCCACCACCCGGACCAAGACGCTCAACCTCACGATCCCCAAGGGCAGGCACACCCTCCGCGTCGACTTCGCCGCGTTCAAGGGCACCGCGAACGTGAAGTTCACGTACGCGCCGCGCACGTCGGCGTCCGTGGACAAGACCAAGCCGCTGGCGCCCACCGGGCTCAAGGCCCCGGCCAGCGGGCACGCGTTCACCCTCGCGTGGACCAAGGGCGCGGAGATGGACCTCGCCGGCTACCGCGTCTACCGGCGCACCGGCACCGGCGCCTGGGCCCGCATCGGCGGCACCGCGCTCGTGACCACGCCGTCCTTCCGTGACGTGCCTTCCGCCACGGGGGCGAAGTACTCGTACGCGGTCACCTCCGTCGACAAGGCCGGCAACGCCTCCGCGATGTCGTCCGCGGTGACGGTCACCTCGATCGACGAGCAGGCCCCGGCCGCGCCGACCGGCCTGAGGGCCGCGGTCACCGCCGACGGCAAGGGCTACGCCCTGACCTGGAACGCGGTACCGGACGCCAAGCAGTACCGGGTCTACCGGGCCACGTCGGCAGCCGGCCCGTGGACGATCCTCGGCACCGTCGCCGCCCCGTCGTACACGGACACCAAGGTCGCCACCAGGACGCAGTACTTCTACACGGTCATCGCAATGGACGCCGCCACCAACCTCTCCGGCAGGTCGGCCGCCGCGAGTGCGGCCCCGCTGGCGATCCGGCCGGACGCGCCCCGGAACGTGGCGGCGGTCTCCTCCGGGAGCATCATCGCCGTCAAGGTGACCTGGGACCTTCCCAGCGAGCGGGCCGTCGGTTCGTACAAGGTGTACCGCTCGACCACCTCGCCGGTGGACCCGGCCACCGCGACCGCCCTGGACTGCCCCATCCGCGGAGAGGGCGAACTCGGCGGGGACACCGCCAGGTTCAGCTGCAACGACGACGAATCCCTGCTGCGCGGCGTGACGTACCACTACGCCGTCACCCAGACCGCCGACGGCCTCGAGTCACCCCTCTCCGGCGAGGCCGCTGTCACCCTCCCCGGCGACGAGGAGCCCCCTGCCAAGGTAACCAGCCTGACCGTCGTGCCGACCGAGTACGGGGTGCGCCTGCACTGGGACCCCAACACCGAGCCGGACCTCGCCCGTTACGCGGTCTACCGCGGTGAGCTGTACGAGGACGAGGAGGAGCGGGTCTGCTACGACGTCCACGCGGTCGAGTGGCTGAGCCCGGGCACCACGGAGTACTTCGCCGAGCGGCTGCCCGACGGCGAGAAGGGCTGCTACTTCGTCGACGCCCAGGACATCTGGGGCAACTCCTTCTTCCTCTCGGAACGCGACGCCAATGTGGTGGAGTTCACCGAGCTCGACCTCACCCCGTCCGTCGGCACCCCCGAGGGCTCCCCGGTCGACCTGACCGCCTACGACGTCAGTGACGGCGTGCGGCTGGGATGGAACGACGTGGCCGACGCCGCCGGTTACCGCGTCTACCGCTGGGACCGCGACACCGGCCGCTACGAGAGCCTCACCTCGGAGCCGGTCACCGCCACCGCCTGGACCGACACCACCGCCGCCCGCGGCACCACCCACTTCTACTGGGTGCGCGCCGTGTACGCGGACGGAACGGAGTCGCTGCCCGGCGGGGGCTACGCGATCCTGACTCCGTGACACCCTGAGGCAGCAGGAAAGGGCGGGCCTTGCGATTATCGCAAGGCCCGCCCTACTCTGTAGCCATGGACCCGCATGTCATCACACGCGTACGCACCGTGATGGACGCGGCCGCGATGACCAAGGCCGCGTTCGCCCGGTCGGTCGGGCTCACGCCCGACAAGCTGTCGAAGTCGCTGAGCGGCGTGCGCCGCTTCACCTCGCTCGACCTGGCACTGATCGCGGAGGCGGGCGGCACGACCGTGGACTGGCTGCTCACCGGCAACGAGCCGCTGCGCCCCGCGCTCGCGGCCCGTACGCGGGGCGACACCGCCGCCGACCCGGTGGGGGCGCAGGAGGTCGCGGCACGCTTCGCCGCCGCTTACGAGGTGCTGGAACTGCTCGGACGCCCACGGGAGTTGCCCCCCGCGCCGGAGGTGGACACGGCGGCGGACGGCTGCGCGGCGCAGGGGGAGCGGCTGGCGGCCGAGGTGCTGGGGGTGCTGCCGGCCGCGGAGCTGGGCACGGACGAGCTGATCGCGGCGATGGAGGACCGCTTCGGTGTGGACGTTGCCATCACCGGTCTTCCCCAGGGTGTGGACGGCCTGGCGTGGCAGGCCGACGCCTTCCGCCTCGTCCTCCTCGCGCCCACCGACCTGTGGACGCGGCAGCGCTTCACCCTGGCCCACGAGCTCTGCCACATCCTCGCCAGGGACGCGCGGAGCGTGGTCGTGGAGTCCCGGGTCGCCCCCGGCCGGCAGAAGGACCTGGCCGAGGTGAGGGCCAACGTCTTCGCCTCGCACCTGCTGATGCCCGCGCGGGAGCTGACGCGGGCCGCCGCGGCGGAGGGCGGGCTCTCGGACGCCGGCTTCGAGCGGCTGGTCGTGCGCTTCCGGGTGTCGCCGAGCGCGCTGGCGGCCCGGCTGCACCAGCTCGGGCTCGTCGACGCCGCACGCCGCGCCCGGCTGCGCGCCCTCACCACGGAGGCGTGCCACCTGCTCGCGGGCGCCGGCGACGCCTACCAGAAGCAGGCCTCGCGGGCCTCGGCGGAGCGCTTCCCGCCCCGTGTCGCCTCGGAGTTGTACAAGGCCTACCTGGCGGGGGAGACGACCCTGCGCCCGCTGGCCGCGCTGCTCGACACCGACGTGGAGCGGCTGCACGAGCTCCTCGCCCCCGAGCCGCCCCCGGGCAACGGCATCGAACCCCTCGAACAACAGGACGCGGAAGAAGGGGACCCGGTCTTCCAGCCATGACCACGTGGTGGTTCCCCGACAACACCGTCCTGTGCAACTTCGCCGCCGTCGACCGGATGCTGCTGCTGGAGAAGGTGCTGGACGGCCGCGGCCGCTGGACCCAGGCGGTGGCCTGGGAGGCCGCCCGCTCCGCGCGTTTCCTGCCGCGGCTGGCCGGGCTGGCCGAGGCCGGCTGGCTCGGCGAGCCCGTGGAGATCACCGACGGCGCCGAGCTGCGGGAGGTCGACCGGCTGCGCCGTGCGGTCTTCGGCGGCTCGTCCCACCTGCCGACCAAGCACCTCGGCGAGGCAGAGACCTGCGTGCTGATCACCCGGCGCCGGGAGTTCCGGGGCGCGGTCTGGATCACCGACGACCGCTCGGCCCGCGACTTCGCGCGCCGGCGCGGCATCACCACCAAGGAGACCTTCGACCTGGTGCGGGACGCCTGCGCGGGAGGGCTCGTCCCCGCGGCGGAGGGCCATCGCCTGCTGGAGGCGATGGTCGCCTCCGGGCGCCATCTGCACCGCGTCTCGCGTGAACCGTCCGACCTGATGGCCTAGGCAGGGCCCCGGCGCGACGGCCGGCGGCCGGCTACTCCGGCCGCTTGGGCCGCCACACCACCAGCGCGGAGGTCTGCTGGACGTCCTGGTAGGGCACCAGATCACGCCGGTAGGAGGCGTGGACGGCGGCCTCGCGCTGCTGCATGGCCGCCGCCGCACCCTCGAGGGCCGCGGAGAGCTCGGCGACCCGCGACTGCAGGGCCGCCACCTGGTTCTCCAATTCGATGATGCGCTTGATGCCGGCCAGGTTGATGCCCTCGTCCTGGGAGAGGCGCTGGACCTCGCGCAGGAGTTCGATGTCACGAGCCGAATAACGGCGGCCGCGCCCGGCCGTACGGTCGGGCGAGACCAGACCGAGGCGGTCGTACTGGCGCAGGGTCTGCGGGTGCAGCCCGGAGAGCTGGGCCGCCACCGAGATGACGTAGACGGGGGATTCGTCGGTCAGCTCGTACGGGTTGCGGCCCCGTCCGCCACGCATGCCGCCGCTCGTGTTCATCGGCTCAGACTCCCTTCGCGGCCTTGAACAGCTCTGCCCGCGGGTCGGTGTCCGCGGTCGCCTCCCGGTACGCCTCCAGGGCGTCCAGCGCCTTGCCCTCGGTGGCCGCCGGGACGGCGACCTCGATCGAGACCAGCAGGTCCCCGCGGGTGCCGTCCTTGCGGACCGCGCCCTTGCCGCGGGCCCGCAGGGTGCGCCCGTTGGGCGTGCCCGGGGGCAGCTTCAGGGTCACGGGGGGACCGCCGAGCGTCGGGACCTTGATCTCCCCGCCCAGCGCCGCCTCCACGAAGGTGACGGGCACGGTGACGGTGAGGTTGTCGGCCTTGCGGCCGAACACCGGGTGCGCGTCGACGTGCACGGTGACGTACAGGTCGCCGCCCGGGCCCCCGCGCTCGCCCGGCGCGCCCTTGCCGCGCAGCCGGATGCGCTGCCCGTCGGTGACGCCGGCCGGGATGCGCACCTGCATGGTGCGCGCCGAACGGGCCCGGCCGCTGCCGTTGCAGACCTCGCAGGGGTCCTGCGCGATCAGGCCGCGGCCCTTGCAGTCCGTGCACGGGTCGGTGAGCGAGAAGCTGCCGCTGCCGCCGCGCGAGACCTGGCCGGTGCCGACGCAGGTCGGGCACACCCGCGGCGTGCCGTTCTTGTCGCCGGTGCCGGAACAGGCCTTGCAGGGGGCCTGGCTGGTCATCTTCAGCGGAACCGTGGCACCGTCCACCGCCTCGGTGAACTTCAGCGTCACCTCGGTCTCGATGTCCTGGCCGCGCCGCGGCTGCGTACGGGTCGTGGCGCCGCCGCGGTTGAACAGGCCGCCGAACACGTCCCCGAGGCCGCCGCCGAAGCCGCCGCCCTGGGGGGCGGTGCCACCGGGGGCACCGCCGAAGAGGTCACCGAGGTCGAAGCCGAACCCGCCCGCGCCGGCCGGGCCGGCACGGAAGCCGCCGTTGCCGAAGAGGGCGCGGCCCTCGTCGTACTCCTTGCGGCGCTTGGGGTCGGACAGGACGTCATTGGCCTCGGAGATCTCCTTGAAGCGCTCCTCGGCCTTGGCGTCGCCCTTGTTGGCGTCCGGGTGGAACTCGCGGGCGAGCTTCCGGTACGCCTTCTTGATCTCCGCCTCGGTGGCGTCCTTCGGGACGCCGAGGACCTTGTAGAGGTCCTTCTCGAACAGGTCCCTGCTGATGCTCATCCCCGGCGTCCCTCCTTCCGTTCGCCACCTACGTCAGCCCTGCTCGGGGCCACCGTTCTCCTCGTCCGCCGTGTCGTCGTTCTTCTGCGTGCCCTGCGAGCCCGGCTGGGGCTCGGCGACGGCCACCCGCGCGGGGCGGATGGTGCGTTCACCGATGCGATACCCGGGCTGCAGGATCTGCACGCAGGTCGTCTGCGTGACGTCCGGCGAGTAACTGTGCATCAGGGCCTCGTGCACCAGCGGGTCGAAGGGCTCGCCCTCCTTGCCGAACTGCTGCAGCCCCATCTTGGCGGCGACCGTCTCCAGGGACTCGCCGACCGACTTGAACCCGCCGACCAGCTCCTTGTGGTCCCGGGCACGGCCGATGTCGTCGAGCACCGGGAGCAGCTCGGTGAGCAGGTTCGCGATCGCGATCTCGCGGACCGCGATCCGGTCCCGCTCCACCCGGCGGCGGTAGTTCTGGTACTCCGCCTGGAGCCGCTGGAGGTCCGCCGTGCGCTCACCGAGCGCCGTACGCACCTGGTCCAGCTGCGCCTGCAGAGCGACGCCTGTGTTCGCGTCCCCGGCCGGGGCCGCCGGGCCCGCCTGGTCGGCGGACCCGGCGCCGGGCCCCGCCTCGCCGGGGGACTCCCCCGGCGAGGTGGAACCGGCCTCGGCAGAGGGGACGACAGGCTCCTCCTCGAAGCCCGGGGTCTCCTCCGTCACGCGGCACCGTCCTTCTTGTCCTCGTCGACGATCTCGGCGTCGACGACGTCGTCGTCGGCCTGGGCCTGGGCACCGCCCGCGGCACCGGCCGCGCCGCCCTCGGCCTGGGTGTTGGCGTACAGCGCCTGGCCCAGCTTCTGGGAGGTGGCTGCGACCTTCTCGGTGGCCTCGCGGATGGCGGCGGAGTCCTCGCCCTTCAGCTTCTCCTTCAGGTCCGCGACGGCCGCCTCGACCTCGGTCTTGACGTCACCGGGGACCTTGTCCTCGTTGTCCTTGAGGAACTTCTCGGTCTGGTAGACCAGCTGCTCGGCCTGGTTGCGGGTCTCGGCGGACTCACGGCGCTTGTGGTCCTCCTCCGCGTACTGCTCGGCCTCGCGCATCATGCGGTCGATGTCGTCCTTCGGCAGCGCCGAGCCACCGGTGACCGTCATGCGCTGCTCCTTGCCGGTACCGAGGTCCTTGGCGGAGACGTGCATGATGCCGTTGGCGTCGATGTCGAAGGCGACCTCGATCTGCGGGATGCCGCGCGGGGCCGGCGGGAGACCGGTCAGCTCGAACATGCCGAGCTTCTTGTTGTACGCCGCGATCTCGCGCTCGCCCTGGTAGACCTGGATCTGCACCGACGGCTGGTTGTCCTCGGCCGTGGTGAAGATCTCCGAACGCTTGGTCGGGATCGTGGTGTTGCGCTCGATCAGCTTGGTCATGATGCCGCCCTTGGTCTCGATGCCGAGGGACAGCGGGGTCACGTCGAGGAGCAGGACGTCCTTGACCTCGCCCTTGAGGACACCGGCCTGGAGCGCGGCGCCGATGGCGACGACCTCGTCCGGGTTGACGCCCTTGTTGGCGTCCTGGCCGCCGGTCAGCTCCTTGACGAGCTCGGCGACGGCGGGCATACGGGTCGAACCGCCGACGAGGACGACGTGGTCGATCTCGGAGAGCTGGATGCCCGCGTCCTTGATCACGTTGTGGAACGGGATCTTGCAGCGCTCGAGCAGGTCCGAGGACAGCTGCTGGAACTGGGCGCGGGTGAGCTTCTCGTCCAGGTGGAGCGGGCCCTCGGCGGACGCCGTGATGTAGGGCAGGTTGATCGAGGTCTCGGTGGACGAGGACAGCTCGATCTTCGCCTTCTCGGCGGCCTCGCGCAGACGCTGCAGCGCCATCTTGTCCTTGGACAGGTCCACGCCGTGACCCGAGGCGAACTGCTTCACCAGGTAGTCGACGATGCGCTGGTCCCAGTCGTCACCACCGAGGTGGTTGTCGCCGTTGGTGGCCTTCACCTCGACGACGCCGTCGCCGATCTCCAGCAGCGAGACGTCGAAGGTGCCGCCACCGAGGTCGAAGACGAGGATCGTCTGGTCGTCCTTGTCCAGGCCGTACGCCAGGGCGGCGGCCGTGGGCTCGTTGACGATGCGCAGGACGTTCAGGCCCGCGATCTCGCCGGCCTCCTTGGTGGCCTGGCGCTCCGAGTCGTTGAAGTACGCCGGGACCGTGATGACCGCGTCGGTGACCTTCTCGCCGAGGTAGGCCTCGGCGTCCCGCTTGAGCTTCTGCAGGATGAAGGCGCTCATCTGCTGCGGGTTGAAGTCCTTGCCGTCCAGGTTGATCTTCCAGTCGGTGCCCATGTGGCGCTTGACCGACCGGACGGTCCTGTCGACGTTGGTGACGGCCTGGCGCTTGGCGACCTCGCCGACGAGCACCTCGCCGTTCTTGGCGAAGGCGACGACGGACGGCGTGGTCCTGGCACCCTCGGCGTTGGTGATGACGGTGGGCTCGCCGCCTTCGAGAACGCTGACGACGGAGTTAGTCGTGCCCAGGTCGATGCCGACCGCACGTGCCATGGTGGAATCCTCCAGCTGCCTACTTGAGTGGAACTCGCTCAAGGGTGCCGCACACCTCCCGTCCTGTCAACAGACCTGAGTCGTGGCGGCTCAACTTATGCGCCACCCCTCCGCGCACGGGCGGCCACGGCGAGCTACCGCGGGAGCCCGGGCGCCCCCTGGAGCCCCGGTGGGCCCGGGAAAGGCACCCCTCAGCGACACAGATCACCGGCGGCGCGGCTGCGCACGTACGCCGATACTGGGTAGTCTCAGGAGAACCGAATAAGTTACTGCTTAGTATTCAGCCGGGCATCAGCCCCGAGCCTCCGCTCTCGCAGGTCCGAGGAGCCCCGAAATGCAACTCGCCGCGATCATCGTGTCGCTGGTACTCGCCGTGGTCGGCGTCGCGCTGTTCAGCCGCGCCATCGCCCAGATCTACCGGTTCGTGCGACTCGGCCAGGACGTCCCCGCGGGCACCCGCACGGACGACTGGCGAGCCCGCACCGTCACGGTGGTCCGGGAGTTCCTCGGCCACACCCGGATGAACCGCTGGGGCGTGGTCGGCGTCGCCCACTGGTTCGTCGCCGTGGGCTTCTTCTCCCTCGTGCTCACCCTGGTGAACGCCTTCGGCCAGCTCTTCAAGGCCGACTGGGCGCTGCCGGTCATCGGCCACTGGCTGCCGTACGAGGTCTTCGTCGAGTTCATCGGCCTGATGACCACCCTCGGCATCCTCACGCTGATCGTGATCCGCCAGCTGTCCCGGCCCGGCCGGGCCGGCCGCAAGTCACGCTTCGCGGGCTCCAACACCGGCCAGGCCTACTTCGTCGAGTCCGTGATCCTCATCATCGGCCTCGCGATCATGACGCTGCGCGGCCTGGAGGGCGCCCTCGCGGAGGTGCACGGCTACGAGGCCGCGTACTTCGCCTCGTACCCGCTGGTCGCCGCCTTCAAGGGGCTGAGCGTCGGCACGCTGCAGAACCTGGTCTATCTGACCGCCATGATCAAGATCGGGACCTCCTTCATCTGGATGATCACGGTCGGGCTCAGGACCGACATGGGCGTCGCCTGGCACCGCTTCCTGGCCTTCCCGAACATCTGGTTCAAGCGGAACGCCGACGGCGCCGTGGCGCTCGGCGCCCTGCAGCCCATGGCCTCCGGCGGCAAGCCGATCGACTTCGAGGACCCGGGCGAGGACGACGTCTTCGGCGTCAGCCAGGTGGAGCAGTTCTCCTGGAAGGGCATCCTCGACTTCTCCACCTGCACCGAGTGCGGCCGCTGCCAGTCGCAGTGCCCCGCCTGGAACACCGGCAAGCCGCTCTCCCCGAAGCTGCTGATCATGTCGCTGCGCGACCACGCGCACGCCAAGGCGCCCTACCTGCTCGCGGGCGGCGGCAAGAGCGTGGAGGGCGAGGAGAAGGCCTCCGAGGAGCAGCTGAAGGACGTCCCCGCGGCGGCCCTCGCCGAGGCCGAGCGCCCGCTGATCGGCACCGCCGAGGAGAACGGCGTCATCGACCCGGACGTCCTGTGGTCCTGCACCACCTGCGGCGCCTGCGTCGAGCAGTGCCCGGTGGACATCGAGCACATCGACCACATCGTCGACATGCGCCGCTACCAGGTCATGATCGAGTCCTCGTTCCCGTCCGAGGCGGGCACGATGCTCAAGAACCTGGAGAAGAAGGGCAACCCCTGGGGCTTGCCCAAGAAGCAGCGGCTCGCCTGGGTCAAGGAGGTCGACTTCGAGGTCCCCGTCGTGGGCGAGGACATCGAGGACCTCACCGAGGTGGAGTACCTGTACTGGGTCGGCTGCGCCGGCTCCCTGGAGGACCGCGCCAAGAAGACCACCAAGGCCTTCGCCGAGCTGCTGAACATCGCGGGCGTCAAGTTCGCGATCATGGGCGGCGAGGAGAACTGCACCGGTGACTCCGCCCGGCGCCTGGGCAACGAGTTCCTCTTCCAGCAGCTCGGCGCCGAGAACGTCGCCATGCTGAACATGGCCTTCGGCGAGGACGACGAGGACGAGTCGACCAGGAAGCCCAAGGCGCAGAAGAAGATCGTCGCCACCTGCCCGCACTGCTTCAACACCCTGGCGAACGAGTACCCGCAGCTCGGCGGCGAGTACGAGGTCATCCACCACACCCAGCTGCTGCAGCACCTGGTCGACGAGGGCAAGCTCGTCCCCGTCACCCCGGTCGAGGGCATCATCACCTACCACGACCCCTGCTACCTGGGCCGCCACAACAAGGTCTACACGCCGCCGCGCGAGATCATCGCCAAGGTGCCGGGCCTGCGGAACGAGGAGATGCACCGCCACAAGGAGCGCGGCTTCTGCTGCGGCGCCGGCGGCGCCCGCATGTGGATGGAGGAGCGGATCGGCAAGCGCATCAACAACGAGCGCGTCGACGAGGCGCTGTCCCTCGACCCGGACATCGTCTCCACCGCCTGCCCGTTCTGCCTGGTGATGCTCTCCGACTCCGTCAACGGCCGGAAGAACGAGGGCAAGGCCAAGGAGACGTTGCAGGTCGTCGACGTCTCCCAGCTGCTGCTGGACTCCGTCAAGAGCCCGCTCGACCCCGACGGCGAGCCGGAGACGGTCGGCGAGCCGCAGCCGGAGCCCGCGAAGTAGCCCGGTCCGCGGACGGACGTGAGAACGCCGGTGGGCGCGTACGGATCCCGTACGCGCCCACCGGCGTTCCCGGCGTCTCCCGGGCTCCCCGGCGCCCTCAGCCGCCGATGCCGGACTGCCGCAGCAGCGCGGCGAAGGAGGCCGGGTCGAAGAGCTTCTGCAGGTCGGCCTGGGACACCGCCGTGCCGTCGATCTTCACGTACGGGGTGCCCGTGGCACCGCTCTTGACGAAGGCGTCCTCGGAGGCGGTCACGAAGTCCGCGTACGACTGCTTCCGCACCGCGTCGTCGAAGGCCGGCCCGCGCAGCCCCTTCACCTTGCCGGCGAGTTCCAGCAGGTATGCGTCGGTGAACCCGTCCACCTGCTCCTGCGGCTGGTTGGCGTAGAGCAGTTCGTGGTACGTCGCGAAGGCCCCGGGGCCCGCCTCCACGGACGCGCGCAGGGCGCCGGCGGCCTTCTTCGAACCGCTGCCCTCGAGGTTCTCGTCCAGGAACGAGGCCAGGGTGTACTGCACCTTGACGTCACCGGACTTCGCCAGCGCCGCCAGCTGCGGCCCGGCGGCCGCCTCGAACGCCTTGCAGATCGGGCAGCGCGGGTCCTCGTAGATGTGGACGGTCTTCGGCGCCGCCGGGTCGCCCACCGTGATCGTCGTCCCGTCCGCCTCCAGGCGCGCGGGCAGCGCGGCCAGCACCGCCGGGTCCGGCCGCACCGGCACGTCGCCCGCACCGGAGGACGCGGCGGAGGAGGCGGCCGAGCTCGCGGCGGCCGGCGCGTCCGGGGAACCGGAGTCGGTGGTCAGCAGCCCGCACCCCGTCACCGCCAGGGTCAGCAACCCCGCCGCAGCCGCGCCCGCCGCGGCACGCGCTGAGGTGCGCGCGGTCCCGCGCGCGGCATTCCGTACGGCCCTGACAACCATCGGCACTTCCCGTCCCTTCGGATCCGTTCCGCCCAGAACCGTAGGGCTTCGCGGGCCCGCATGCCCAACCGCGCGACGGCCGCCCGGGGTGTGCGGCTCGGCCCGTTCACCCTGTGTGCACCAAGCCACGGTCTTTCGGCCACCCGGGGTGTCGCACAGGCACCTGTTCCCCACCCGTCGGGAGCCGCCGTGCGGGTCCGCGTCCTCCGCCCGCGCGGGCGTGGAATCTGTCACAGCTTGGCAGCAAAGCCCCTCCGGGGGCGGGGGGCACCGTCCTCCGCCCCCGGGACCGGGTACGTTCGAAGCGTGGCTGGATTCAGGAACGGACGCGGACGGGACGGGGACGTGCAGCACCCGCATCAGCAGTACGGCGGCTACCCGCAGCAGAACACCTCGCCGGGCGGGCAGCAGCCCCACCACGGCTTCGCGCCGGCCGCCGAGGGTGAGCCCGAGTACTTCGGCTCCGCGGCGTCGGCACCCTCGTACGACGACAACCCCGGGCACACCCGCGCCTTCTCGATCGGCGACGCGCCCGACGCCTACGACCCCTACGCGCAGCAGCCCCCGCAGCCGGACCAGGTGTCGACCTACCGCGCGGGCCACACCATGGCGCCCCCGGCCGGACCCCGGCTCGGCTGGAAGCAGCTGCTGAGCGGGATCGTCATGCGCCCCTCCGCCACCTTCTGGCAGATGCGCGACCACCAGGTGTGGGTCCCCGCCCTCATCGTGACCTTCCTCTACGGGCTGCTCGCCGTCTTCGGCTTCGACACCGCCCGCGAGGACGTGCTCGACGCCACCCTCTCCAACAGCGTCCCCTGGGTGGTGTGCACGGCGATCGCCGTCATCCTGTGCGGCCTGATGCTCGGTGCCGTCACCAACGCCCTCGCCCGCCAGCTCGGCGGCGACGGCGCCTGGGGGCCCACCGTCGGCATGGCGATGCTCATCACCTCGCTGACGGACGCCCCGCGACTGGCCTTCGCCGTCTTCCTGGGCAGCGCCAACAGCTTCGTCCAGTTCCTCGGCTGGGCCACCTGGATCGGCTGTGCGGCCCTGCTGACCTCCATGGTCTCCAAGTCGCACGACCTGCCGTGGCCCAAGGCCCTGGGCGCGGCGTCGATCCAGCTGATCGCGCTGCTGGTGCTGTTCAAGCTGCCGGTGATCTGAGGCCGCCTGCCCGTTCGCCCGCTCGTCGGCGCGCGGAACACGGAACACGCGTAAGGGGCGCCACTCCTGGAGTGGCGCCCCTTACGCATGCGGTGGCGGCGGCCGTGATGGAGCGGCCCGAGCGGGGGACGGCCGTCGGAGTGGTTCTATCCCCGGTGCGTCCGGTCCTGACCGGCGATGCGCGCAGGTGCGGTGCGGTGGCGGCCCTGACGAAGAGGCGGCGCGGAGCGGGATGTGGCCTGCTGTACGAGTCGGGTGGTTTCGCTTCCGCGGAGGGTGCACGTCGATGGAACCGGATCTCTTTGTTCTTCGCCGCAACCGGCATGCGAGCACGGCTCGAAATGCCGTCGGCAAGGGTTCCGGGTCTGCTGTGGCTCCCGGCGCGCGCCGCAGGGCGGCCCGGACCTGCGGCCTGCTGCTGCCCTTGCTGGCCTTGGCGACCACGGGATTCGTCACCCCCGCCGGCCACCCGTCCGCCGCCGTCCCCGCCGCGTACCCGCAGACCCCCGTACCGGGCACCCCGACCTGTGGGGGCATGCCCGCGACGATCGTCGGCACGAACGGCAACGACACCATCGTGGGCACGGCGGGCGTCGATGTGATCGCCGCCCTGCGCGGGAACGACCGCGTCGACGGCCTCGGCGACAACGACCTCATCTGCGGCGACGCCGGCGACGACCGCCTCGCGGGCAGTAACGGCAGCGACATCGTCTACGGCGGCGACGGCCGCGACGGCCTCGACGGCGGCGCGGGCAACGACACCCTCAACGGCGGCAAGGGCAACGACGCCCTCTCCGGAGGGGACGGCACCGACATCCTCAACGGCGAGGCCGGCGACGACAGCCTCTACGGCGCCGCCAACGGTGACCACCTCAACGGCGGCGACGGCGATGACGCCCTCACCGGCAGCGCCGGCAACGACGATCTCGACGGCGGAGCCGACGACGACAGCCTCTACGGCGGCGACGGCGACGACATCCTGCGCGGCGGCGTCGGCCGCGCGGGGCCCCACGGCACCGGTGACGGCCCCAACGGCCACGACAGTGCCCGCGGCGGCAATGACCACCTCTTCGGCGGCAACGGCAACGACAGGATCTTCGGCGGCGACGGCAACGACGCGCTTTTCGGCAACCCGGGCAACGACGCCCTCAACGGCGAGGCCGGCGACGACGACCTCTTCGGCGGCGAAGCCAACGACAACCTCGACGGGGGTACCGGCTCCAACATCAACGACGGGGGTACCGGCACCAACACCTGCACCAACCCCGCCAGCGGACCCGGCTGCCCCTGACGGCCGCCCGGAATCCGCTCCGGAATCCGCTCCGCGTGGGAGGCGGTTCTTCAGGCCTCGCGGGACGGCTTGGCGGGCTCGCCGGACCTGTGCACCGGAGGCAGGACGCTCCAGGGGAAGTTGATCCAGTCGTCGGTGCGCCGCCAGACGTAGTCGCACTTCACGAGCGACTGCGACTTCTCGTAGACCACCGCGCTGCGCACCTCGGCGACGTGGTCGGCGCAGAAGTCCCGGACGAGCTTGAGCGTCTTGCCCGTGTCGGCGACGTCGTCCGCGATCAGGACCTTCTTGTCGGAGAAGTCGATCACGTTCGGCACCGGGGCCAGCATCACCGGCATCTCCAGCGTCGTCCCGACCCCGGTGTAGAACTCCACGTTCACCAGGTGGATGTTCTTGCAGTCCAGCGCGTACGCCAGCCCGCCCGCCACGAAGACCCCGCCGCGGGCGATCGACAGCACGATGTCCGGCTCGAAGCCGTCGTCGGCGATCGTCTGCGCCAGGTCCCGCACCGCCTGCCCGAAGGCCTCGTACGTCAGGTTCTCCCGCGCCGGCCCGCCCATGGGCTCAGACCTGCGTCCGGTGGAAGTTGAGGTAGGAACGCGACGGCGTCGGCCCCCGCTGCCCCTGGTACCGCGAGCCGTACTTGTCCGAGCCGTACGGGAACTCCGCCGCCGAGGTCAGCCGGAACAGGCACAGCTGCCCGATCTTCATGCCCGGCCAGAGCTTGATCGGCAGCGTGGCGACGTTCGACAGCTCCAGCGTCACGTGGCCGGAGAACCCGGGGTCGATGAAGCCCGCGGTCGAGTGCGTCAGCAGCCCCAGCCGGCCGAGGCTCGACTTGCCCTCCAGGCGCGAGGCGATGTCGTCCGGCAGGGAGATCACCTCGTACGTCGAGGCCAGCACGAACTCCCCGGGGTGGAGGATGAACGCGTCCTCCCCCTCCGGCTCCACCAGTCGCGTCAGGTCCGGCTGCTCGACGGCCGGGTCGATGTGCGGGTACCGGTGGTTCTCGAACACCCGGAAGAAGCGGTCCAGCCGGACGTCGATGCTCGACGGCTGCACCATCGACGGGTCGTACGGGTCGATCATGACCCGCCCGTTGTCGATCTCGGTCCGGATGTCCTTGTCAGAGAGAAGCACGCAAGCAGGTTACGCGCGGACGGGGCTCCGGGCCGAATCGAGCCGGCCCGGCCCGGAGCCCCCGCGTCACGTCCGACCTGCGCGGTCCGGACCTCGGCTGCCGCTACTTGCCGATGTCAGCCGTCACGGGGACGGCGCTGCGCAGCCGTGCACACCGTGGACACCTGATCAACCGCCCGGGGCCGAGCCTTCCGGCGCCCAGGTTCTGCATCGGGAACGTAGCGGTGCTGAAAATGTGCCCTTCGGCACAACGAACGACGGTGCGATCCATCGCTGCCCTTCTCCCCGGTACCTCAACGACGAAAGCCACATTAGGGGATGAACCCACCCCCGCCTCACGCGGCACTCCGCCCACTCGGGCACCTCGGGTCGCCCTCACCGTACGCCCCCCACGCCTCCCCGCGCACGCCTTTCGGGGGGCAACACGAAGGCCCCGGAGGTATGCGTCCGGGGCCGGGCATGGGGTACAGTGTGCGAGGTCAGATGCCTCAACAGGTGTCTTACGCGGGTGTAGTTTAATGGTAGAACATGAGCTTCCCAAGCTCAGAGCGCGGGTTCGATTCCCGTCACCCGCTCCAGCAGAAAGCCCCAGGCACGCAGCCCGGGGCTTCTTTGTTGTCTAGACCTCTCTAGGCGTCGCGCACCAGATCCGCACCAGATGCCGCGCGTAGCCTCCGCGTCCTGAACAGCTTCGGGCGACGGGGATCGTTGATTGTGGCCCTGACCGGCGGCTAGAAGGGGGGTTGCCAGTCGCCCCAGTGCGGCGTGTAGCCGGGTGGGGGCCAGGATTTCGATCTACCTGGATAGTGCCACTGGCGGCCCACCCATTCACACTCCGGGATCAGGCCTTCCCAATCGTCGGTGCACCGGTCGGCCCAGGTCCGGCCCACCATGACCGGCCGGGTCACCGTGCCTCTGGTGACCTCCTGCACCCGCACCACCAGGCCGAGCCCGTTGACTCCAGGGTTCCCCCGCGGACCGTAGGACACATCAAGCACCCCACACCAGTGAGCCTGCAAGAGGAACCGTTCCAGGTCGGCTGGGACGCAGGCGTTCAACTCCCGCCCCCAGAGCGTCACCTGAGGTCCATGGACCGCGTCCATCGCAACACAGAACAACCGGCCGTCGATGAAATAGGCGTACACAGCGGGCCCCACGCCCCTCGTGCCGAACTCCACACCGAGGATCTCCTGAAACGCGGGATCAGCTTGGAACCGACGCAGCTCGGTCATGCCCGGCAACTCTGCGGCGACCTCCGTGACACCCATGCCGAAACACAGCGGCCCGACGCCCTCCAGAGGCATCAGCTCCCAGTCCAACCGCGCTAGCCCGTTCACGGAACCCTGAAGTCCCGCTGCCACCATCTCTCCATCCGTCCCCGCCCACGCACCGAGCCGCCACGATGTCAGGCGTTCAGCGTCACCCTGGCGTTGCACCAAGCCTCAGATCGTTCACGGAATCCTGGTCAGAGCTCAAGGAGCACCATCATGCCGGGTGTCAAGCATCAGGTGAAGCCGCACTGTCAACCGTCAACCGAGACAGGACAGCAGCCCTCTGATCAGCTCCTCGCAGGGCCTGTCGGAACCGAGGGTGGCCCGTAGCAATCAGATGTTCCGCGTGTCACGACCGCGCCAGATCGGGCGGGTACCGCGGGTCGGCGCCCGGCTCGCCCCACCTCGCTTCCTGAAACGGTGTTGGAGGAGGGCGAGTCGCCCGACGAGGAGTCTCCTGAGTGACGGCCGCCCGGCAGCCGCCGGGGGCGTGGGGCCGGCGACGTGAACACCCCGGCTCCCGGTAAGAGAATGGCAAGAGGCTGGTAAAGTCCGCTCACTTGGGCGGGGGCAGGGGGCCCTTGCCGGGAGGGACTCTCACGTGGGCAGACATGCCCTGAGACGGGGCGGTCTGACCGTCGCCGTCTCCGCACTCTCGGTCGCCGTCGCGGCGGTCACCGTGGTCTCGGGGGGCGGCGAGCCGGCCCGCGCGGCCACCGCACAGACAGCGGGAACGACGGAGATTCTCCTTCAGGACCCGCGCACGGAAACGACGCGTTCGGACCGCGTGCTCGCGGCCGGCGAGACCGGCTTCCTGCACCGGCAGGCCGGTGGAGCCGGGCTGCTCTGGACGGACTACGAGGACGGCGGCACCACCACCGTCACCACCCCGCCCGGCGACGCCGGTGCGGGCCAGCCGTATCAGCCGACCACCACCAGCTGCTACGACATCAGCGCCACCTGCCCCTCGGGCATGTTCGGACAGGGCGCCGACACCGTCGCGCTCCCGCACCGGTCGTACACCGAACCCGTCTCGCTGTGGACGCCCGACGGAGCGGACGGCGGCACGCTGCGCACGCTGGACATGCCGCGGCTGGACTACGTCGGCACGTACGGCGGGACTGTCGTGGCGGCCGAGCAGAACACCAACATCGACGGCTCGCCCCGGCCCGGCACCGGGCTGGAACTGCTGGACTACGTCGACGGCAAGCAGCGCACCCG
This sequence comes from Streptomyces sp. NPDC058864, assembly GCF_042742985.1. Lineage (NCBI taxonomy): Bacteria > Bacillati > Actinomycetota > Actinomycetes > Kitasatosporales > Streptomycetaceae > Streptomyces > Streptomyces sp. NPDC058864. The sequence goes on from NZ_JBHYMQ010000020.1 coordinate 111,389, forward strand.
CGTGGTGACCGGAGGCCCGGCCGACAAGGTCTGGAAGACGGGCGTCACCTCCGTGCGCACCGGAGACGCCAAGGGCGCGCTGCTCGCGTACCCGGGCGCCGCCGACGCGACCGGCGCCGCGACCTTCGACATCCACTACCTCGACTTCGCCACCGCGGAGCTCACCCAGGTCTTCTCCGGCGCCGGGAGCGGGCTGTCACTCGCCCTCTCCGGTGACCGGATCGGCTGGTACACCCCGGCCGCGGGCCTGCACCTCAAGTCCCGCGCGGACCTCGCCGCCGAGGAGACGGTCCCGGTGGGCAACGGCACGGCCGGCTCCCCTGTGCTCGTCGGGAACTGGCTCGTCCTGGTGGCGGACCGGGGCCCCGTCACGGCCGTCTCGCTGACCGACGGCACCACGAAGACCCTGCTGACCCGCTCGTACGGCGACCCCGTCGCCGCCCCCGACGGCTCCGCCCTCGTCACCGGCGGCACGAGCACCACCGACTGGTGGGTGCAGCGCGTCGTCCAGGGCGCCGACGGCACCCCGCGGCTGGAGAAGGTGGCCAAGGTGCCGCCGTACGAGAACCCCAAGACGGGCCTCGCGCTCAGCCGGGGCAGCCTGCGCGTGGCGGAGAGCGACCCCGCCGTCAGCAGCACCATGGACGCCACGTCCGTGCGCACGCTGACGACGAACGGCAGCACCACGCTCACCGCGTCCGACGCCACGGCCGGCGACAAGGTCTCGGCCGTGTGCCCGTACCCGGGCACCTCCTGCTCTGCGATGTGGGGTAACAAGGTCACCGCCCCCCGGGACGCCTACCTCGAGACGTTCTACGACGGCGACGAGGGCGGGTCGGGTCTGTCGGACGCGGACCGGGTGGCCCGCGTCGGCGACGGCTCGGGCGTTCCCGACCTCGAGTTCGGCACCGAGAAGGGCACGATCGTCGACGTGTCCGACGACTACGCGGTCTACAACTCGGGCGGCTCCGCCCCGATGCAGTACGTGGGCCACTTCGGCTACGGCCAGAAGCTGAAGCGCTCGGTCCGCGCCGCGGCCCTGAACGGGCCCGTCCTGTGGAGCGCCACCGCCACCGCCGGCCAGGTCACCTCCTACAGCCTCACCACGGACAAGACCCTCACCACGGTCACGGTCCCCGGCGCCGGCTGTGTGCCGACCGAGCTGCAGGCAGCGGGCCGCTGGCTGTACTGGGCCTGCGGCACGGCCTCAGCGGGCGTGTACGACACCAAGGCCGGCACGTCCGCCGCCGTGGCCCCCGGTGACGTGCTGCTCGGCGACGGCTTCACCGTCCGCCACGACCACGCCGCCGACAAGCTGGTCCTCACCGACGCGGCCACCGGAGCCACCCGCGTGGTCGCCGCGAAGGTCCCGGACACCGGCCTGGCCGCTGACCGTCGCTACCGCTGGACGGTCGACGAGTACACCGGCCTGGTCGCCTGGTTCGACGCGTTCGAGCAGACGCACGTCGCCACCACCGGCGTGACCCCGTCCGCCCTCACCGCGTTCGACTCGAGCGCCGACAGCCACGCCGTGCCATCCACCGCCGACTCCTGGACGGGTTCGTGGCTGCTGTCCCGCCCTGTCGGCTCCTGGTCGCTCACCTTCACCTCGGTGGAGAGCGGCGAGACCGGAAAGGCGAGCCGCTCGGTCACCGGCGGTGCGAGCGCCGCCCGGGTCTCGGCGGGCTGGAACGGCAAGACCGCGAGCGGGGCCCGCTTCCCCAACGGCCGGTTCACCTGGACCCTGAAGGCGACGGGCCTGAACACGTCCACCGCCACCACCGTGGCGACCGGCAGCGGCTTCCTCACCAACGGGGCGCCGGTACGGCACGACTTCGGCAGCCCCGACGGCCCGGACGGCACTGGCGATCTGCTGACCCTCAACCCCTCGGGCGCCCTGACCTTCCAGAGGGGCACGGGCACGGGGACGTTCTCGAGCAAGGTCAGCGGCAGCGGCTGGGCGACCAGCGTCAAGGCGGTCCCGTTCGGCGACCTGAGCGGGGACCGGTGCAACGACGTCCTGGTGCGCTACAGCAGCGGGGCCCTGCGCCTGTACAAGCCGGGCTGCGGTGCGGCGCTCAAGCCGACGACGTCGTACACCACGCTGGCGACCAGCGGCTGGACCCAGTACGACGTGCTGACCTCGCCGGGTGACATCAGCGGTGACGGCCGGCCCGACCTGATCGCGCGCAACGCCTCGACCGGCACGGTGTACCTGTACAAGGGCACCAGCACGGGCAAGCTGGCCGCGCGCGTGAAGCTGTACGACAGCTGGAAGGGCTACAAGAAGATCGTCGGCGCCGGTGACCTCAACGGTGACGGCATCGGCGACCTGGTCGTCCAGGACACCTCGAACACCCTGTACCGCTACAACGGCACCGGCAAGGGCACGTTCGGCGCCCGCGCCAAGGTGTTCGCCAACTGGGGCGGCTCGTACAACGCCGTCGTCGGTGTCGGCGACCTCAACCGTGACGGCAAGGCGGACATCGTCGTCCGGGACAGCGCGGGCAAGCTGTACCGCAACTACGGCGACGGGAAGGGGTCGTTCGGGTCCCGTACCCAGATCGCCACCGGCTGGGGCGGGTACAAGACCCTCTCCTAGCGACCTGTGGGGCTCGGAAAGTCGTCGCTGCAGGTCAAGCCGAATGGCCCTCAGTAACCTTTCTGCATAGAGCCATGGATCAGAGGGCGCCGTGCCCGTTCCGTGCCCGAGGGGACGGTAAACCACGGTCAACGGCGCGTGCTGGGGCGAGCTCATTGGTTCGCCCCAGCTGCCGTTGACGCTGATCAGAGCATGGCCGGGGCCGCAGGGACCGGGGATTCCCATGCGCAAAGCGCGGGTTTGAGTCCACGTCATCCGCTCGAAAGACGAGGGGCCAGGTCAGGGATGCGCTCCCCGACCCGGCCCCCGGCGTCCGCGTTGGCGCTTTAGAAGATGCCCTTGTAGCCCTGCCAGCCGGTGGCGATCTTCACTCGTGCGGCGAAGGTCCCGTTGCCCTTGCCGAAGTACCGGTAGAGGTTCCCGGCGGTGTCGCGTGCGATCAGGTCGGCCTTTCCGTCGCCGTTGATGTCCCCGACGCCGACGACCGCGTTGTACGAGGCCCCCCAGCCGGTGGCGATCTTCACGCGCGCGGCGAAGGTCCCGTTGCCCTTGCCGAAGTACCGGTACAGGTTGTTCGACTTGTCCTGGGCGAGCAGATCGCCGATGCCGTCACCGTTCAGGTCGCCGGCCCCGACGACCTTCTTGTAGGTCTTCCAGTTGTCGGCCAGCTTCACGCGCGCGGCCAGCTTTCCGCCCGTCGCTCCCTTGTACAGGTACACCGCCCCGGAGGAAGCGTTGCGGGCGATCAGGTCGGGGCGGCCGTCCTTGGTGACGTCACCGGGGGAGGTCAGGACGTCGTACTGGTTCCAGCCGGTGCCCAGCGTGGTGTACGCGGTGGTCGGCTTGAGCGCCGCCCCGCAGGCCGGCCGGTACAGGCGGAGGGTGCCGGTGCCGCTGCTCAGCCGGACCAGGACGTCGTTGCAGCGGTCACCGCTGAGGTCCCCGACGGGCACGGCGCGGGTGCCCGTCGCCCAGCCGCCGGCGCTGACCTTCCCCGAGAACGTGCCCGTGCCCGTGCCCTGCTGGAACGTCAGCGCGCCCGAGGAATTGAGCGTGAGCAGGTCGCCGACACCGTCGGGCAGCGCCGAGCCGCCGACATGGTCCCGCCATACCGCTGTGCCACCCGTCAACCGGACCGCGCCGGACTGGACCAACGCCGCTCCCTGCCCGTCCGCCGGCTGAGCCGTCAGCGTCCAGGTATACGAGCCGTTGGGAAGCCGTCCGCCTGTCGTGTCCCGGCCGTCCCACGTCGTCGCGATCGAGTACTCGGCCGGTCCGCCACTGCGCGTGGCCACCACGCGGCCCGTGGCCTGGTGGCGTATCTCCACCCTCCAGGAAGCCGTCGGCTCGGAGAGCCACCATTCACCGCGCCACGAGACCGGGGTCGCGTCCGTCTCCACCCGCGCGGTGACATTCCGGTAGGGAGAGACCAGGGCCGCCTCGGGACGCCCGGTGTGCAGGACGTGGACAGCCTGGTCCGGCGTGGAGTACGCGAGGTCACCGCTGCGAGGGTCGAGCGCCACGAGCCCCGCGGCGTCGGTTGCCCCCCGCTGGACGGCGGTCCCGGTCTGCAGGCCGTAGACACGCAGCCCCTTCCCGCTCCGGACGGCGACGACACCGTCGCCGAGGTAGGCCTGCGCGGTGGAGGGAAGCGGAATGTTCTTCCTGGACTGGAGGTCGTAGACGCCGCCCGCGGCGTACGGAGCGGTGCTCACGTTGCACGTCCAGTACAGCCACCGGCCGACGGCCTGCAGGTCGACCATGGAGGAGCACCCGGCGTTCACCGTGAAGGATGTCAGCGAGGCCCCGGTGCGCGCGTCCTTGGCCGTGACCTTGCCGCCCGGAGCCGAGGACCACAGGGTGGTCCCCCAGATCGCACCCATCTGGTACGGCTCCGTGTGCACGACCTTGCCGGAGTCGATGTCCACGACCCGGAGTTCCCGGCTGCCGCCGGCAGGTCTCCCTTCGACCAGCACCAGGTTCCCGGATGCCCCCACGATCCTCATCTGGTCCGGGGAATCGTCGAAGGAGTCCTGGAGGCCCGTTTCGATCGGCGTTCCGGGGAACGTCCCGCCCTTGCCCACGACGAACAGCTTGGGCTGCCAGCCGCTGTCCACGCTCACTGTCCCGCGGTACACGGTCCGGCCGTCCCCGGTGGGATACAGCTCGGGGCACAGCCCCCAGGCGACGCTGCACTTGGTGTACGGGACTGGCAGGCCGCCCATCCGCACGCGCTCGCCGTATCCGGGTGCGGTCTCGGTGAGGGGGCGGTCGTACACGGAGGTGGCCCCGTCGCCGAACTCCAGTGTCCTGACGGTGCCGTGATCCAGCGTCAGCCGCTGGAGCGCCATCGGGACCGGTGGGACGCGGAGCACACGGGCCACGTACGGCACGCCGTCCGCCCCGGCGGTGATGTCCTGGTAGCCGTAGTCCTCCGCGGACTGGCCGCCGACGAGTTGAACGCCGCCGTCCGACCGGACGGCGACACGGTCCGCCACCGCACGGGCGAGAAGCGTCCGCTCGCCGGAACCGTCGAAGGGGACGGCCACGACCCTCCAGATGGACGCCCCGGACGCCTTCAGACCGAGAAAAGGGTCATAGCGGCCCACGATCAGCGAGTCTCCGACGACGCCGAGGACCTTCGCGTCCTCGAGACCGACCTGGACCTCGCGCACGGGGGTGTCGAACCGGCCCTGCTCATAGATCCGCACGCCACCGGCCTGGGGGGTGACCAGATGAAGGGCGGTCACCACGGAATTCCCGGACACCGTGCCGTACGGCAGAAACGTGGCTTCCGCGGTGCGGAGATCGATCCAGGCGTACTGTGCGAGGTCCTCCCCTGGGACCTTCAGAAGTGAGAGGAACCCATGGACGCCGGCCCGCGCGACAGCGACGATGGAGGCACCCTCCGGAACGCCTGTCACGCGGCGGTCCACCGTCGTCCCGTTCTCATTGCTCAGCAGATGAAACTCGGTCGAGTCCCCGTCGGCAGCGGCTCCGCCCTTGGTCACCACCGTGGTCCCAATCGCCCTGCTGTACACCTGACCTGCGGGAACAGTGACGGTCGTGGTCTCGTCGGTGACCATGTTCCGCAGCAGTACGTCGCCCGTGCCACGGCTGGGCGGCAGCGCAACGACATCCGATCCCGCTCCGTAGTACTCCACGGGGTCGTGCAACTGCGTGCCTTCAAGCTTTCGGGTCGAGCCGTCCGCGCCCGTCCACTCCAATCCGGAGGGACCGCTCGTGGTGGCGGCGCTGTGCAGGAACCCGGAGGGCCCGGCGCTCATCACAGAGCCAAAGCCCGGTATGACGCGCATGGTCGCGGGAATCGTGGTCTCACTGAACGTTCCTGCATCGGCCGATGCGACCCAGGAAGCAGGACCGACAGCCAGCGACAGCGACGCGACCGTCGTGACGGCACTGCGGAGGAGGGCACGTCTCGCCACCTGATTCCACCCCTGACGCGAAAGGACCTGGAACAGGCAGGGGAATCGGCTCGGTCCACAGCACTCACAGCAAGCAAGCCGGTCGATCCCGGCGGCCCCCGCCCCCCACACCCGAATGATCGGATCCTAACAACGGGCTCACAGCTCACGGAAGAGACTTTCGAACCCGTTCAACACGTCGATCAGCCCGCCGCCGGGACCGTCGGTCGTGGGGCGCCGAGTGCCGGTGGATCAGCGCGGCCCGCTCGGAGGAATGTCCGGCCCGGACCATCGTGTCCTTGAGCGTGGCGCCCGATGGAGTGGTGAGGGTGTGGCCGGTGTGTCGCCGATCGCAGAAGCGGAAGTTCTCCGGGAGGTCGCCCGAGTGAGCGGATCGGTGAGGGCGCAGTAACGGTCGAATGCCTCACGAGCATCCGGAACAAACGTCTGCTGACGGACAAGACCACGCAGATGGGACTCGGTCAACCAGTCGTACCAAGCGATCTCCGAAGGATCCGGCCGGATGGGCCCCTCCACAACGACCTCATGCAAGCCGAGCCAGTACGGGCTGATCGCACCCTCGCAGAGGAACTTGAAGACGAACCGAGGACGGCCCTCGACCCCCGATTCCTCGACCAACTCCCTTGCAGCCGCATCTTCATACGACTCACCAACGTTCACGGCGCCCCCAAGCATCCAGTTGAACAGGCCGGGGAACAGCGAGACGTCATCAGGGCGGCGGTGCACCAATATCCGCCCACCGGCATCACGGCACACGATCGTTGCCATGCGATGCATCCACCCGTTTCGGATCGCCGAATCCCTGTCCACAACGCCCAGTACACGATCGTGCTCATCGACCCGCTCAACCAGTTCGCCCATGAGCCACACGATGGCAGGGGCAACCGACAAGCCGGGTCCGCGCTCGCCTCAGGCCGACGGACGTTGATGGGGACCTTTGAAAACGGCTGGGGAAGGTGGGGAGCGGAGAGCGGTTCTTGATCGCCAAGACGGTCTGCCCCACGACCCCGTTGGCTCGATCGGTCCGCCGGCCTTGATCGTTGCCGAGCCTGCTGATTGGTTGGTCGGCATGACCGAACTCGGCCCCGTCGCCTGGCCGCCCGTCCCGATCGAGACTGAGCGGCTCGTGCTCCGGGAGCCCGAGGCCCGGGACCGTGCGGCGTTCATCGAGCTGCACGCCTCGCCGGAGGTGCACACGTACCTCGGCGGCCCCCGGCCACGTGACGAACTCGAGCACGAGATGCCCGAGGTGCCCGGGCGGCGGCCGGGGAGTTTCGTCGTTGATCTCGACGGGGCGATGATCGGCCGGATCCTGCTCAGGAGGGCAACAGAGCATCGTCGCCCGGCTGCCGCGGGGAAGGTCGACCTCGGCTACCTGTTCCTGCCGAGGGCGTGGGGATTCGGGTACGCCGCCGAGGCGTGCGAGGCCGCACTCGGTTGGTTCGACGGCGCCCTTCCCGGTGAGCCGGTGGTGCTCACTACCCAGACCGCCAACATCGGCTCGATGCGCCTGGCGGCGAATCTGGGGTTCACCGAGATAGAGCGGTTCCGGGCCTGGGACGCCGAGCAGTGGCTCGGCTTGCGGTCCCCGCCGCCGCCCGTGTTCGACGGCTGTCCCGACTGCTGACCGCCCCGGCACCGAGGTGAACTGCCTGGAGAGAGCAGGTCTTAAGACGCTCGCGCAGCCGGGCAGGCACCTGGCAGGGTGTTCACCGTCCGGAACCAGGTGCCCCGGGCCGACATCTGTGCCTGACATCGACGGCTTTGAACATCCTCGTTCAACGGCGGATGCCAGCGGCCGCAGATCACGGGGAGTGACGACGGACACCATGGTCAAAGCTGTCGAGGCGAACATGTGGAGTTGGCAGATTGAGCTACCCCTACGAACTGGACGACGAGACACTATGGGACGCGGGCTACGCCAGTGGTCGGCTCTACTTCTCCCTTACGCAGAGCGCAGCGGAGCATCTGGAACTGCCGAGCGGCTTGATCGAGAACGACCGGCTGGGCGGCTGTGACGTTGAGCTGCCGGAGTTCCGGGCGTTCGTGGAGGGTGTGTACGACGCCTACTCCCGGACCAACAGTGCGGTGCTGCAAGGACTGTGGCGCGGCTTGCTGGTCACGTCTCTCGTCCTCCTGGACATGGCGGGGTCACCCATCACACTGAGCACCGAACACGAGGAGGCTCTCCGGAGCGAGATGGCCTCGTTCGGACGCTCCATGGAGGCTCCGAACTGGAGGCAGTACAGCAGCTCCGTGCCCCCGGCAGGTGATACGCACGGCCACCGCTGACAGATCTGGCTCGGGCCACGATCAGGAAGCGGCGCCTGACATTGTCGAGCGTGGCTGGATAGAGGTGCCCGAGCCCCTGATCGCTCTGCAATGCGCCGTATACGCGGCCAGGCAGGCGGTGACCGAGCACGTCCGCACGAACGGCGCTGTACGCACCTGGAGCGCTGAGACCAACGCCGCGGGTGCTGCGTTGCAGCAGACTTGCGAGAGAGCCGAGGTCACTCTGCAACAAGCGATCAGTGAAAGCTGCTTGGAACGCGATCACGGCAGACGTGCGGTGCATCACGCACTCAGGGCAGCGGCCCTGCCGCGGATGGAAGTCCGTGCCACATCCGTGCCGGAACGGGCGGGGTCCCCCGGGGAATCAGGGTGTGCGGGGGTACGTGTGCCCGGACTCGGCCCAGGGCGAGGAACCCCAGGTCACCCCTGAAGGCTCGTCCCGGCAACTGGTCTACCCGGAGCCCCCTTCCGGGTTCTCGGCCGCAAGGCAACCGCGCCGGGGTGCAGGTCATCGGAACCGGCACCCACGGCTTCCGGGCGGTCACCGGTGGGTGAAGACCGGTTCCCATGCCTGACCGGGCCTGGATGTCCGGGGGGCGGTCAGCGGCTTCATGTGGTCGCCGTCGATGTCGACCACCACCAGGCGCTGGCAGTACTGCGACCGGGTGCAGCGGATGCTGTCGCTCTGCCAGGCGATGACCCGCTGGTCGTCGGCCCAGGCGACCAGTTCGTCCACGGGCTGGGTTTCGACCACGTGGCCGGTCCCGGAGTTGAGAACCTCGGTGATGTTGTTGCCCATCGGGACGTTGTCACCGGCGACCAGCCTTCCGTTCGGTGACACGCCGCCGGTCGAGGGATGCTCCGGGTCCTCGCCCGCCGGGGCGGGACGCTGACGGCCCTGGAGGTCGTAGAAGCGGGGGCGTCCGGTGTTCGTGGCGCCCTCCATCTTGATCAGGCTGCCGTCACGGCTCCATTTGGCGTCGCCCATCCGCCAGACCAGCGGTGAGTCGCCCTCCGTCTCCGGCAACGGACAACTGCGCCAGACCGACGCCCCGGTCGCCGGGTCGACGACGTAGTAGCCGGTGCGCTCGATGTCCCAGAACCGGCGGGACAGGTTCTGGTCCCTCGGGATGTCCGAGTCCGCCGATTCCGTGTGGAACCCGTCCTTCGACGGTTTCCCTGCGATGGAGGTCGTGACGGCGAGCTTGTCGCCTTGCGGCGACCAGGACACACCGCCCGCCGCACGGCCCAGGTTGATCCAGCGGGTGACCTTTCCGGTGCTCATGTCGACCAGGCCGACCCGCTTGGCCGGCAGCGGGCCTTCGAGTACGGCGGCGGTCTTCAGGCCCCGGGCGACGTCGATGTAGGCCCAGGGGGTCTTCTCGTACCGGCCGGTGCTGGTGTTGAGCAGGTACCACGTCCGCACGATCGGGCGCTTGGAGTCCTGTTCGGGGCCCCAGCCGAGGGTGTAGTACGCGGACAGCGCGGTGTCCCCGGCCGCGACCTGGTGTTGGGGCCGGGTGTCGCCCAGGTCGGTCACGACGTCGGCGTCACTGAGGCCGGCGGGCAGCCCGCGGTCGCGGCTGCCGGAATCCAGTGCCGGGACCAGGAGCGCGGCGACGAGCACCGCCACGGTCCCCAGGGCCGCCGCGGCCGCCTTGCGGAAGCGCCGGGTGCGCCGTACGCGCAGGACCCGGTCGGCGAAGTCGCCGGGCACGCGGACGCCTTCCATGGCGGACATCTCGTGGAGCGTCTCCCGCACCACCCGTTCCACGTTCATCGGGACACCTCCACCGCGGTGAGGCCGGAGCCGAGGGCGGACCGGCTGAGTTCGGGCGCGATCTTGCGCAGCCTTTCCAGGGACCGGTGCGTCGTGCTGCGCACGGTGCCCACCGAGCAGCCGGGCCACATCGGCCTCCGGCAGGTCCTCGAAGTACCGCAGGACCAGCACGGTCCGCTGGCGCGGGGTGAGACGGGCGAGCGCGCCGCGTACGACGAGCCGCAGGTCGGCGGCGCCGGTCGGGTCCGCGGCCACGCCGTCCGGCGGGACGGGGACCGTGGTCTCGCGCCGTCGCCACCGCAGCCGCCACCGGCTGATCTGCTGCCGGTACAGCACCTGCCGGACGTAGGCCTCCGGCTCCTCGATGAGATGCCACCGGCCCGCGGCCTTGACGAGCGCGTTCTGCAGCAGGTCCTCCGCCTCGTGGAGGTCCCCCGCGCTCAGCAGCACCGCGAGCTTCATCAGAGCGGACGACCGGCTCGTCACGAACTCCCTGAATTGATCTTGCCCTAGGGCATCCATCCGTCACCTTCCGTGTCGACCGGATCGATCGGCACCCTCTATGACGCGTGCGGCGGCCCGCCGCTATGCCGGGTGGACGGAGAACGAATAATCAAAGTTGGCCGGCCTGCTGCATGCGCGGGCGGGGCGTTCGCCGCACCAGGAATCGACGGTGCCGTTCGGATGGGCGAACCGCGGTGGCCGGGGCGGACCGTGCCGGCCGCGGGTCTCGCGCACGTCGATCCGGTGTGCCTCCATTGCCGATTCCGTACGCTGCGCGGCTCGATACGCCCCGAGTGTCGCACCGGCGCACCCTCACCACCTTGTGCCCTAGGGTTGCGGCGTGAGCCACGAGGTACCGGCGGATCTGCTGGAGATCGTCGATGCGCTTCTGCCGGGCGCCCCGCTGGATCGGGCGCGTCCGGCCGCCGACGGCAACATCCATCACGTCGTGCTGCTTCCCGGAATCGCGGCCGTACGGATCAGCAAGCGTCCCTCGGCGGCGGAGGCGCTGCCGCGCAGGACGGAACTGCTGCGCGCGATCGGGGCGGCCGGACTGCCGTTCGCCGTACCGGAGCCGCTCACCCCGGTCATGGACTTCGACGGCCGTGCCGCGGTCGCCGTGTCCTGGCTCGACGGCGCCGCACTGCCCGAGGGCGAAGGCGATCCGGAACAGATCGGCGACCTTCTGCGGGCGCTGCGAGAAGTCCCCCTCACCCCGGCGCTCCGCCGCGCCCTGGCCGCTTCTCGGGAACAGACCCCGGCACGGGGCTGGGCCGAAGTCCTGGCCGAGGACGTCATCCCTCGCCTGCCCGCCCACTGGCGCGACGAAGGCCGGCGGCGCCTGGACAACGCGGTAGCTCTGGAACCGGTACCGGACGCGCTCGTCCACGGCGACCTCGGTGGCTCCAACGTCCACTGGAGCCCGGAGGGCAAGCTGATCGGCGTCCTCGACTGGGACCTCGCGCTGCCCTTCGACCCCGCCGTCGACGCCGCCTGCATGGCCTGGCACGGCTGGGACACCATCCGCGACGCGGTGGACCACGAGACCTACCGACGCGCGCGGGTCTGGGACCGGACCTTCGGCATCGGGCACCTCATCGCGGTCCTGCCCGGGAAGACCCTGTCGAACGTGGAGAGTTACGTCGACCACATCGTGCCCTGGCTCGAACTCGACACCCGCTGCAACCACGCCGGATGAGGGGGTCCGGCCGGCGTCGCTTCCTCCCGGCCACGCCCTGATCGGGCAAAGCCCGTCGGCCATAATGTGGGCGTGGATCGCATCGGCACGTACACCGTCGAGGGCAAGCTCGGCGAAGGGGGCATGGGCACGGTCTACCTGGCACGGTCTCGCGGTGGCCGCGCGGTGGCGGTGAAGGTCGCCAGGCCGGAACTCGCGTCCGACCCCGCCTTCCGTGAGCGTTTCCGTGCGGAAGTGGCGGCGGCTCGTATGGTGGGCGGATTCCACACGGCCCCGGTCGTGGACGCGGACCCCGACTGCGAGCCTCCCTGGCTGGCGACCGCGTACGTGCCCGGTCCGACGCTCGCCGAACTCCTGGCCACCGAGGGTCCGCTGGACGAGCCGCGCCTGAGGGGCCTGGGCGCCGCGCTCGCGGAGGCGCTCGAGGCCATCCACTCCTGCGGTCTTGTCCACCGGGACCTCAAGCCCGGGAACATCATCATGGCGGAGGACGGCCCCCGCGTCCTGGACTTCGGTATCGCCCGCGCGGTGGAGTCCACCCGCCTGACCGCGACGGGAGCGGCCTTCGGCACCCCCGGCTACCTCGCCCCCGAGCAGGCTCTGGGTGAGGACGTCACGGGCGCCGCCGACGTGTTCGCGCTCGGCGCGGTCCTGGTCGCGGCGGCGGGCGGAAAGGCATGGGGCGAGGGCACGCCGATGTCCCTGATGTACCGCGCGGTCCACGAACCTCCGGACCTCGCGGTGGTCCCGCCGGAACTGCGGGAGGCGGTGGCATCGTGCCTGGCCAAGTCCCCCTCGGCGCGCCCGGCTCCATCCGCGCTCCTGGACCTCCTGACCCTCCCCGCAGCACCGCCCGCCGCGCCGTTGGCCGACCGTGTTCCCACGGCCTACGCGAGAACGGTCTCCGTGCCGCGGCCGCCCGTCTCGGACGCCGCTCCGGAAATCCCGTCGCCCGCGATCATGGCCGCCGATCACGAGGCGAGCATCGCGGCGGACGGCGACGGAATCGTGTTCCGGCTCGATGGCACCGAGGCCGAATTCGAATGGTCCGAGATCGCAGCCATCGAGTACACGGCCTCCCGGCGAGGCAGGCAACTCGTGGTGAGGATCGGGCTCTACGGCGGCGCGTCCTACACGTGCGAGGTCAGCGGCCGCCGTAAGGCCGACGTCGACGAGTGGCTCGGACAACTCGACCTCGTGGTCGACCGGCACTTCGACGCGTAGGGCGCGAGCTGCTCCACCACGCGGCACCCGCGCACCGTTTGCGCGGTGATCACTTGTCCGATGGGGCGGGCGCGGGGCGGGGAGTCTCCAGGCGCAGGACGAGCGCACGCAGGGTGCGCAGTTCGGCGTCCAGGGCCTGCGCGCCTTCCCGGCTGAGGGCGATCCACGTTCGGGGGCGCCGTCCGAAGTAGCCCGAACGCGGCCCGCAGCCGTAGGGAGAAAACGGCACGACCCCGGGTGGCGCTCGGTGCGTCCATCCGGGGTCGCGCCGTGCCGGTCCGGTGCCTTCGCGTCAGACGACGCGCTTGCGGCCCCAGAGGAAGACGAAGGCCGTGACGGCGGCGGCCAGGGCGAACAGGATCGAGGCCCCGAACCACTGCATGCCGCTCATCTGGGAGACGGGGAGGTAGTCCACCGCCCAGCCCACGATGCCCTTCTGCTGCTGGCAGGCGGCGACGGCCTTCTCCGATCCGGCGTGCACGCAGGTGCTCCAGCCGAGGGTCTCCCCGGACGACGTGACGAACGACTGGTCGATCTGGAAGGCGGCGGTGGGCAGGCGCGGGGTGTCGCCGTTGACGCCCGAGTCCGTGGTGACCCTGATGACGTTGCCCAGGTCCAGCCGGAAGTGGGCCCAGACCACCTGGACGGCGACCGCGAAGAAGAAGGTCACGACCATGGAGAGCAGGGTGCGGCGCAGGACCATGCCGATCGCGACGCCGCCCAGGACGGTGAAGAGGGCGAGCGCGACGGGCACGGGCCCGGTGTTGTCGAACGCCTGGCCGGAGGTCCAGTCCATGACCGTGTTCTCCTTGCTGACCGGTGCCCACCACCGGCCGAAGGCGAAGGAGAGCGCCACGGTGCTGACCACGACCACCAGCGTGGTGATGCCGAGCTTGGCGGCGAGCCAGCGGGCGGGTCCGGCGCCCTGGGAGGTGACGAGCTTGGCCGTGCCGCTCTCCAAGTCACCCGCGAGCAGCGGGGCGCCGA
>NZ_JBHYMQ010000021.1:0-40637 GCF_042742985.1 Streptomyces sp. NPDC058864
CGTCGGTTGACCCGTCCGAGTGAGATCGAGTCTACAGCGGCCCCACCCGCCCGACCCGGCCCCACACCCCCTCACCTGCACCTTCACCCCGGCACGCCACGTCGGCCGGACCGAACTGCCGCGAAGTGCTTGCCGCCGGACGGGCCAGGGGCTAGCGTCCAATGTCATCAGACAACTCGTCCGATGGCTATGGACGACGCGGCGCGGACCCGCTTCCGCCCACCCGCCCCACCGGGCTCTCCCGCGAAGGCGGTCCGCACCCCGGAATCCCGACAGTGATTCTGCGCTTCCCCGGGCGGTTTTATCCAGCGTCGCCAAAACTGCCCTCCCTCCTCCGGAACCCGTACCTTCAACGCTCCGGGACGCGGGGCGTCACGCCCGGCGCCGGTGACGTCGGACGGAATCTAGGGGTGATCAACGCCCCCGAAACCTGGTTGCCCAAAACTGGCCGCTTTTGCCCCATCCGATCAAGTGATTCAACGTCATGGGCATTGCTCTCAGCACATGCCGACAGCAGATATATGCATGCTTCGTCGGCTCCCCGGCCGGACGGCGTCCGCACGCTGATCACTTGCAGCAGAACCCGGGAGTGGTATGTGCGACGAATTCTGCGGGCCCGCCCTCGCGGCATGGCTCGCCCGAGGAGCCGACGGGCCGCGGCGCCGCCTCGACGAGTGGGCACGCGCCAGGAACAGGGTGACACTGCTGCCGGCCGGCCACCGGTGGGACGCCGTCAGGATCCCCGAACGGCCGGGCCACGAGGTCCTCGCGCGGCTGCGGGACGGCACCGCGCCCGTCGGGCCCGCCATGTGGGACCGGCGCTGCGGCTTCCTGTACTTCCTCGTGCCGCCCCGTGGCGAGGACGTCTGGTCACCGCTCGGGCTGCGCCTGCTCACCCTCGGCGGATGGCTGGCCGCCGCAGACCCGCGGCAGCGGGCCCGGCACCCGGCGCTGTGGCTCCACTCCGGCGACGACGTCCGGCTCACCGGCCCGGCATATCTCTACATCGCCTGCCTGGAGGTCCTGACCGCCGGCGCCCGCTTCCTGCCCCGCGTCCCCGCGTCCCTGTGAACCGGCCGCCGTGACGGTCTCCGCCGCGTGAGGTGGCGGCGAAGAGGACCGGGGTCGGCCACTCGTCCTTCGTGTCACCGCTCCGAGTGAGCGGGGGCCCGGATCACGCCGGAACACGTCCGCGGAAAAAACTTCCGCCGACGTGTCGATCCGCGCGCCGCCCGTTCGACGCGTAGGCAGGAGCGGGGAGGATCCCCGCCGGTACGCGAAGAAGGAGAAGCCATGCGTTTCATGTCCCTGATCCGGATCAACGAGGACAACGTCCCGGAGGGCGGCCCCGACGAACGGCTGATGGAGGAGATGGGCAGGCTCATCGAGGAGATGTCCAAGGCCGGCGTGCTGCTGGACACGGCGGGTCTGCGGCCCACCTCCGAAGGGACGCGGCTGCACTGGGACCACGGGAAGCTGTCCGTGGTCGACGGGCCCTTCACCGAGTCCAAGGAGTTCATCGGCGGCTACGCGATCATCCAGGCGAAGTCGAAGGAGGAGGCCGTGGAGTGGACCAAGCGCTTCCTGCAGATCCACGGCGACGCCTGGGAGATCACCTGCGAGCTGCGGCAGGTCGAGGAGGCCCCCGAGCTCTCCTGAGCGCCGCGGCCGGCCGCCGGTTGCCCTCGCGGGGAGGGGCTGCTGTGATGGGTGGCTGTGACGGCTTCGGCTCCAGGTACCGATGACGCCCGCCGTGCGATCGAGGCGGTGTGGCGGATCGAATCGGCCCGGGTGATCGCCGGTGTCGCGCGGATCGTGCGCGACATCGGCGTCGCCGAGGAACTCGCCCAGGACGCCCTGGTCGCCGCCCTCGAGCAGTGGCCCGGGGCCGGTGTCCCCGACAACCCCGGCGCCTGGCTGACGGCCACGGCGAAGCACCGCGCGATCGACCTCGTCCGCCGCAGGGAGGTCTTCGCGCGCAAGCTCAGGGAACTGGGCCACACCCTGGAGGACGACCGGGCGTACGAGCCGGACTTCGCGGCGGCCGAGGCGGCCGCCGACGGCGACATCGAGGACGACCTGCTGCGGCTGGTCTTCACCGCCTGCCACCCGGTGCTGTCCACCGAGGCGCGCGTGGCGCTCACGCTGCGGCTGGTCGGGGGGCTGACGACCGCCGAGATCGCGCGCGCCTACCTGGTCCCGGAGGCGACCGTCGCCCAGCGCATCGTCCGGGCGAAGCGGACGCTGGCGAAGGCGGACGTGCCCTTCGAGCAGCCGCACGGCCCCGAGCGGGTCGAGCGGCTCTCCTCCGTCCTGGAGGTCATCTACCTGGTCTTCAACGAGGGCTACTCGGCGACCGCGGGCGACGACTGGATGCGCCCGGCGCTGTGCGAGGACGCGCTGCGCCTGGCCAGGGTGCTAACGGGGCTGATGCCCAAGGAGCCCGAGGCGCACGGCCTGGCCGCGCTGCTGGAGATCCAGGCCTCGCGTTCGGCGGCCCGTACCGGCCCGGACGGGCAGCCGGTCCTGCTGGCCGACCAGGACCGGCGACGCTGGGACCAGCTGCTGATCCGGCGCGGTTTCGCCGCCCTGGCCCGCGCAGAGGCGGCGGGCGGTCCGCCGGGCCCGTACGCGTTGCAGGCCGCCATCGCTGCCTGCCACGCGCGCGCCCCGCACCCGCGGGACACGGACTGGCCGCGGATCGCCGAGCTGTACGCGGCCCTGGCGCGGCGTACGCCGACCCCGGTGGTGGAGCTCAACCGGGCGGTCGCGGTCGCCATGGCGTACGGGCCGGAAGAAGGGCTCGCGCTCGTGGACCGGCTCACCGGCGAACCGTCGCTGCACGGCTACCACCTGTTGCCGAGCGTCCGCGGTGACCTGCTGGAGCGGCTCGGCCGGCACGCCGAGGCCCGCGACGAGTTCCTGCGCGCCGCCTCCCTGACCCGCAACGAGCGCGAGCGCGCCCTGCTGGTGGAACGCGCCGCCCGGGCGAGCCTCGCGGCCGGGGGCGCTAAGGGGTAGGCGGCCGCGTACCGGACGACGGGCCGCGGCGGCGGCCCGCGGCGCTGTCGATGGCCTCGACGACGGGGTGCCGGTGGGCCTCGGGCCCGCGCAGGGCGTGCAGCATCACGAACATCATCAGCGGGCACATCAGGGCCACGGCGAGGATGAAGATCGCGCCGATCGGCACGCCCAGCCCGACGGCGACCACCACCGCGACGGCCGCGACGAGCCCGTACAGCCCGTAGTGACGGCCGGTCGCCCTGATCCTGCCCATCGCGGCCTCCCGCGGTCTCGCCGACGGCCCGGTTCTCATCGTACGGCGGCGGGCGCGCGCCGCATCCGCAGGCCAACGGCCCCTGCCCGGGGCCCGGGTGACGGACGGCCCGGGAGGGGAAGGCGCGCGCCCCCCGCGGTCACGCGCGAACCACCGTGCGCCCTCCCTCACCGGGGGCCGCCGGACGGGTGTACATACCTCCCGCTCATGGGATCATCCTGCGGTGTGCCGCCCGCGGCGCGGCGGGAACCGCGGCCCGCGCGCCGGGCGTCGCCACATGCGGCCACCGCGTCACCGGAGTCCGGAGCGCCCCTGCGCACGGTCCCCGCCCCACGCGACGACCGCGCGCAGGAACACCCATCGTCGTCGACACCCGAGAGGGACAAGGCATGACCGGAACGGCGAGCCGCTACCTCTACCTCACCCGGCACGCGGAGGCGCTGCCGGACGCGAGCGGCCTCACGGAGAACGGCTTCCACCAGGCCGGGCTCCTCGGCGAGCGGCTGAAGGGTTCCCCGGTCTCCGCCGTCCACCACAGTCCGCTGCCCAGTGCCGCGCAGTCCGCGGCGCTGATCGGCGAGCGGCTGGGGAGCGGGGTGCCCGTGGCGCCCAGCGAGCTCGCGGGGGACTACCCGCCGTACTTCCCCGCGGAGTCCGAGCTGCCGCCGGACAGCGCGTACTACCTCTCCCGCTTCCTCGACCACTTCTCCCCCGAGGAGCGCTCCTGGGGGCCGCAGCTGGCCACGGAGGCGCTCACCCGGTTCGCCGGGCCGATGGCGGCGGGCAAGGCCGCGCACGAGCTGCTCGTGACGCACAACTTCCTGATCGGCTGGCTGGTCTCGGCGGCCCTGGACGCGCCCCGCTGGCGGTGGCTCAGCCTCAACCATGCCCACGCCGCCCTGACGGTGATCCGCTACACGCCCGGCCGCCCGAACTCGGTGCTGCTCCTCAACGACATGCGGCACCTTCCGGACGAGCTGCGCTGGACCGGTTTCCCGGCCGAGCTGCACTTCTGAGGGCGGTCGCCCCGACCCCCTTGCCGGACGGACCGGGCCCTGCGCCGCGCCGAACGCCCGGCGCGCGGGCCCGGCACTCGCCCCGGGGACCTTGTGGCCTATGGCAACGTCAACCCGGGCAGTGTTAGAAATGTCGGCATGGTCGATGTTTTCGACCGATTCGGGGCGTGTCAATGCGGTCACTGACCGAGAAGAGCCCGCGCAGCGTCGCCGGACAGGTCTTCATCCTGCAGGTGGCGATCGTCGTGCTGCTCGTCGCGTGCGGCGTGTTCGCGCTCGTCCTGCAGTCCCGGCACGACAGCGAGCGCGAGGCCGTCGACCGTTCGATCGCGGCGGCGAGCACCTTCGCGCGCTCCCCCGGCCTGGTGGACGTGCTGAAGGAACCGGACCCCTCCAAGACCCTCCAGCCGATCACCGAACTGGCCCGCAAGGAGGCCGGGGTCGACTTCATCGTGGTCATGGACACCGACGGGATCCGTTACACGCACCCGATCCCCGGCCGGATCGGCCAGCGGTTCGTGGGCACCATCGAGCCGTCCCTGCAGGGCCGGGTCCACACGGAGAGCGTGCAGGGCCCCCTCGGCCACGAGGTCCAGGCGGTGGTTCCGGTCTTCGACCCCGTCGACGACCCGCACGGGCAGGTCGTGGCGCTGGTGTCGGCCGGCATGAAGGTGAAGAACGTGACCGGTGTGGTCTCCAGGCAGCTGCCGATCATCCTCGGCGCCGGTGCGGCCGCGCTCGCCCTGGCCATGGGCGGCACGGCCCTGGTCGCCAAACGCCTGCGCCGCCAGACCCACCGACTGGACGCGGCCGAGATGACCCGCATGTACGAGCACCACGACACGGTGCTGCACTCCGTGCGGGAGGGCGTGCTCATCGTCGACGAGGACGGGCGGCTGCTGCTCGCCAACGACGAGGCCAAACGCCTGCTCGACCTCGCCCCCGACGCCGAGGGCCGGCGGATCGTGGATCTGCCGGGGCTCGACCCCGGCACGGTCGAGCTGCTGACCTCACGGCGGGTGGCCACCGACGAGGTACTCCCGGCCGGCGACCGCCTGCTGGCGGTGAACCAGCGCCCCACCAACGGCCACGGCGGCCCCAAGGGCTCGATCGCGACCCTGCGCGACTCCACCGAGCTGCGTGCGCTGTCCGGCCGCGCCGAGGCCGCCAGGGAACGTCTCAAGCTGCTCTACGACGCCGGCCTGGGCATCGGCACCACCCTCGACGTGGTGCGCACCGCCGAGGAGCTGGCCCAGGTCGCCGTGCCGCGCTTCGCGGACTTCGTCACCGTCGACCTGGCCGACCCGGTGCTGCGCGGCGAGGAGCCGAGCGGCATCGCCGGCTCCGACATGCGCCGCACGGCCGTCAACGGCATCCGCTCCGACGCCCCGCTCTACCCGCTCGGCAAGCTGATCGACTTCCTGCCCTCCACCCCGCAGGCGCGGGGCTTCGGCAGCGGCCGCTCGGAGATCGTCGCCGACCTGGCCGCCGACCCCGGCTGGCTCGCCCAGGACCCCGAGCGCACCGACCGGGTCGTCGGGTACGGCATCCACTCGCTGATCGCGGCCCCGCTCAAGGCCCGCGGCGTGGTGCTGGGCATCGCCAACTTCTGGCGTTCGGAGAAGCCGGAACCGTTCGACGAGGACGACCTCTCGCTCGCCGAGGAACTGGTGGCCCGGGCCGCGATCAACATCGACAACGCGCGCCGCTACACCCGCGAGCACGCCCTGGCCGTGACCCTGCAGCGCAGCCTGCTGCCGCGCGCCCTGCCCGAGCAGAGCGCCCTGGACGTGGCCCACCGCTACCTGCCCGCGCAGTCCGGCGTCAGCGGCGACTGGTTCGACGTGATCCCGCTGCCGGGCAACCGGGTGGCGCTGGTCGTCGGCGACGTCGTGGGCCACGGGCTGCACGCCGCCGCCACGATGGGACGGCTGCGCACCGCGGTCCACAACTTCTCCACCCTCGACCTGCCGCCCGACGAGCTCCTCGGCCACCTCGACGACCTGGTCGGGCGCATCGACCAGGACGAGTCCGGCACCAACATCGGGGCCGGCGTCATGGGCGCCACCTGCCTGTACGCGATCTACGACCCCGTCTCGCGGCGCTGCGCGATGGCCCGGGCGGGGCATCATCCGCCCGCCCTGGTCCGCCCCGACGGCAGCGTGGAGTTCCCCGACCTGCCCGCCGGGCCGCCACTGGGCCTGGGCGGCATGCCGTTCCGGACGGCCGAGCTGGAACTGGCGGAGGGCACGCAGCTCGTCCTGTACACCGACGGGCTGATCGAGGACCGCACCCGGGACCTCGACGTCGGCATGGAGATGCTGAAGCAGGCCCTGGCCGCCCACCCGGACCGGCCGCCCGAGGAGAGCTGCCGGGCCGTGCTGGAGGCGCTGCTGCCGGGCCGGCCCAAGGACGACGTCGCGCTGCTGATCGCCCGCACCCGCGCCACCCCCGCCGACCACGTCGCGGAATGGGACGTGCCCTTCGATCCCGCGGCGGTGTCGGGGATGCGGGCCGCCGTCGCGGAGAAGCTGGACGAGTGGGGCCTGTCGGAGCTGGCGTTCGGCATGGAGCTGGTGCTCAGCGAACTGATCACCAACGCGATCCGCTATGCCTCCGCGCCCATCGGGGTGCGGCTGCTGCTCGACCGCACCCTGACCTGCGAGGTGTCCGACGGCAGCAGCACCTCGCCGCACCTGCGCTACGCCGCCACCACCGACGAGGGCGGCCGCGGGCTGTTCCTCGTCGCGCAGGTCGCCGAGCGCTGGGGCACCCGTTACACCCCCGGGGGCAAGGTGATCTGGGCGGAGCAGCCGCTGCCCGCCTGGGCGGACCGTGCCCTGGCCGAGGGCACGCGGCTGACGGGCGCGGTCGACGCCACGACGCGCTGAGGGCCCCCGGCCCGGCCGCCGGCCCCGGGCTCAGACCGGCGTCTCCGCCAGCACGCGCGCCCGGCAGCGGGCCGGCGTGCCCCAGGCGGAGCGCAGCGCGCGGGCCTTGGTCAGCCACAGGGACAACTCGTACTCGGCGGTGTAGCCGAGGGCGCCGTGCAGTTGCAGCGCGGTGCGCGCCGCCCGGTACGCGGCCTCGCCGCACGCCGCCTTCGCTGCGGCGACGTCGGCGCCGCCGCCGGTCACGGCGGCGCCGTGCAGAAGGGGCCGGGCGAACTCCAGGGCGATCAGGGTGTCGGCCAGCCGGTGCTTGACGGCCTGGAAGGAGCCGACCGGGACGCCGAACTGGTGGCGCCGCCGCACGTGGTCGACCGTACGGGCCAGCAGCGCGAGCCCGACGCCGAGCGCCTGGGCCGCCGTGACGAGGGCGGCCAGGTCGGCGGCGCGGGCGGCCGCGGCCGCGACGGCGGGCCCGGTGGCGAGCACCGCCGCGGTGTCCTCGCACGGCAGGGCCAGGCGCCGCACGGGGTCGAGGGAGGGCAGGACCGGACCGTGTTCGCGGGCCAGCAGCAGCCGGTCGCCGCTCACGAGCAGGACGCCGTCGGCCGCGTCGGCGTCGAGCGCGTGACCGCCCTCCGGAGCGGCGAGACCGAGCAGGGCCCGCCCGGCGGCGACCCGGGGCAGCCACTCCTTGGCGGGCCCCGGGTCGGGCAGCGCGTCCAGGAGCGCGGCCGCGGCCACCGTCTCGACGACCGGTCCGGGCACGGCGTACCGCCCCAGCTCGACGAAGGCGAGCGCGAGCTCGACGGGGCGCGGGCCGTAGCCCTCGTACGCCTCCGGCACGGCCAGCGCGAACAGCCCGGCATCGGCCAGCCGGGTCCACAGCCGCCGCCCCGGCCCGTGCTCCTCCGCCGCCCAGGCACGGGCCGTCTCGGGCGTCCCGGCCGCCGCGAGCATGCGGTCCAGGGTGCGGACGAAGTCCGCCTGCTCCGCGGTCGGCAGGAACCTCATCGGCCGCGCCCCCTCGGCAACCCGAGCAACCGCTCGGCGATGATGTCGCGCTGGATCTCGTTCGTACCCGCGTACACCGGACCGGCCAGCGCGAACACCCAGCCTTCGGCCCAGGGGCCGTCGGCGGCCTCACCGAGGGGGCCGAGCAGGTCCAGCGCGGTCTCGTGGAGGGCGATGTCCAGCTCGGACCAGAAGACCTTGGTGAGGCTGGACGCCCCGGCCTCCGGTGCGAAGCCCCCGGCGGCGCGGGCGGCGCCCGCGTAGGCGGCGAGCTGGTAGGCGCGGGCACCGATCAGAGCGTCCGCGACGCGGTCGGCGGCGGCCGGGTCCGCGTCCTCGCCGCGCGCGTGCCACAGGGCCGCGAGGCGGCGGGCGGACGCCGTGAAGCGGCCGGGGCTGCGCAGGGTGAGGCCGCGCTCGTCGGCGGCCGTGCTCATGGCCACCCGCCAGCCGTCGCCGGGGGCGCCGATGACATCGGCGTCGGGCACGAAGACGTCGTCCAGGAAGAGTTCGGCGAAGGCCGGCTTCCCGTCGAGGCGGGCGATCGGCCGCACGGTCACACCGGGCGCGTCGAGCCCGAACATCAGGTAGGTCAGCCCCAGGTGCGGCCTCGGCGCCCCGGGGTGGCTGCGGAACAGCCCGAAAGCGCGGTCGGCGAAGGCGGCGCGGGAGGACCAGGTCTTCTGGCCGCTCAGCAGCCACCCGCCGTCGGTGCGGGTGGCGGTCGAGCGCAGCGACGCCAGGTCGGAACCCGCCTCCGGCTCGGACCAGGCCTGCGCCCAGATCACCTCGCCCCGCGCCATGGGCGGCAGGACGCGGTCGCGCTGCTCCTTCGTGCCGTGTTCCAGGAGCGTGGGGCCGAGCAGGCTGACGCCGTTCTGGCCGACCCGGCCGGGCGCCCCGGCGGCGTGGTACTCCTCCTCGAAGACCAGCCACTGCACGAGCGTCGCTCCCCGCCCCCCGTACGCGGCGGGCCAGGAGACGACCGACCAGCGGTCGGCGGCCAGCCGCCGCTCCCAGGCGCGGTGGGCGGCGAACCCCTCGGCCGTCTCCAGGGAGGGCAGCGGGACGGCGGGGACGTGCACGGCGAGCCAGTCCCGGGCCCGGCGCCGGAAGGACCGGTCCTCCGGGGTGAGGTCGAGATCCACCCGCTCCCCCTTCCCTAACAAGTGTTTGGTAGATTAACGTCGGTGGCGTGACTCCACCACCCCCGTACCAGCCGGGCCACGCGCTGCTGGCGGACCGCACCGCGGTCGTCACCGCCGCGGCCGGCGCCGGCATCGGCGGCGCGACGGCCCGGCGCCTCCTGGAGGAGGGCGCCCGGGTGGTGATCGGCGACGCCCACGCGCGGCGGCTGGAGGAGTGCGCGGCGGCCCTGGCGGACGAGTTCGGGCCGGACCGGATCGCCGGCCTGCCCTGCGACGTCACCGACGAGGCCCAGGTCGCGGCGCTGCTCGACCTCGCGGAACACCGGCACGGACGGCTGGACGTCGTGGTCAACAACGCCGGCCTCGGCGGCACCGCCGAGCTGACCGAGATGACCGACGCCCAGTGGGGGAAGGTCCTGGACGTCACCTTGAACGGCACCTTCCGGTGCACCCGCGCCGCGCTGCGCCGGATGAAGGCCTCGAGGACCGGCGGCGTCATCGTCAACAACGCCTCCGTCGTCGGCTGGCGCGCCCAGGCCGGGCAGGCGCACTACGCCGCGGCCAAGGCAGGGGTCATGGCGCTCACCCGCTGCGCGGCGGTGGAGGCGGCGGCGTACGGGGTGCGGGTCAACGCCGTCTCCCCCAGCCTCGCCCTGCACCCGCACCTGGTGAAGGTGACCACCCCCGGCGTGCTGGAGGAACTGACCGCGCGCGAGGCATTCGGCCGGCCGGCGGAACCCTGGGAGGTCGCCAACGTGATCGTCTTCCTCGCCTCCGGCTACTCCTCGTACATGACCGGGGAGGTCGTCCCGGTGAGCAGCCAGCACGCGTGAAGCGAGAATGATCCCCGTGCCGAAGACCACGCCGAAAACCACACCGAGGACCACACCGAGGACGGCCAAGAGCCCCGCGGGCGGCGCGGCCGCCCCCGACGGGCGCCGTGCCGAACTCCTCGCCATCGCCGCCAGGGTGTTCGCCGCCCAGGGCTACGACGCCACCACCGTCCGGCGGATCGCGGACGAGGCGGGGATGCTCGCGGGCAGCCTCTACTACCACTTCGACTCCAAGGAGTCGATGCTGGACGAGATCCTCTCGGCCTTCCTGGACGAGCTGTGGGCCGGGTACGAGAGCGTGCTCGCGGCCGGCCTCGGCCCGCGGGAGACCGTCGAGGCCCTGGTCACCGAGTCCTTCCGGGAGATCGACCGGCACCTGGACGCGGTCGCGATCTACCAGCGGGAGGCCCGGCAGCTGGCGTCCTCGCAGCCGCGCTTCGGCTACCTCGCCGATTCGCAGCGCAGGTTCGAGCGGCTCTGGCTCGGAACGCTGGAACACGGCGCCGCCGCCGGGGTCTTCCGCGCCGACCTCGACCTGAGGCTCGCGTACCGCTTCATCCGCGACACCGTCTGGGTCGCGGCGTCCTGGTACCGGCCGGGCGGGCAGCACAGCCCCGAGGAGATCGCCCGGCAGTACCTGTCCATGGTGCTGGACGGCGTCACCGTCCGGGAGTGACGGAGCCGCCCCCGGTCCACCACCCGGTCCCCACGGAGGAGCAGTCATGGCCGAGGCCTACATCGTCGAAGCGGTCCGCACCCCGGTCGGCCGGCGCGGCGGCGGGCTGTCCGCGGTCCACCCCGCCGACCTCGGCGCCCATGTGCTGAAGGCGCTGATGGAACGTTCCGGGGCCGACCCGGCGGCGGTCGAGGACGTGGTCTTCGGCTGCCTCGACCAGGTCGGCCCGCAGGCGGGTGACATCGCCCGCACCAGCTGGCTGGCGGCCGGCCTGCCCGAGGCAGTGCCCGGGGTCACCGTCGACCGCCAGTGCGGCTCCTCCCAGCAGGCCGTCCACTTCGCCGCCCAGGGCG
Organism: Streptomyces sp. NPDC058864; assembly: GCF_042742985.1. Lineage (NCBI taxonomy): Bacteria > Bacillati > Actinomycetota > Actinomycetes > Kitasatosporales > Streptomycetaceae > Streptomyces > Streptomyces sp. NPDC058864. The sequence goes on from NZ_JBHYMQ010000021.1 coordinate 11,206, forward strand.
TGCTGTCCGGTACCCAGGACCTCGTCGTGGCGGGCGGCGTCCAGAACATGTCGGCCATCCCGATCGGCTACGCCAACCACCGTGCCGTCGAGCCGCTCGGCATGACCGGGGGCCCGTTCTCCGGCTCCGAGGGCTGGCGCGCCCGCTACGGGAGCACCCCGGTGAGCCAGTTCCACGGCGCGGAGCTCATCGCCGCGAAGTGGGGCATCACCCGTGCGGACATGGAGGAGTTCGCGCTCCGCTCCCACCGTCGCGCGATCGCCGCCGCCGACGGGGGCCGCTTCGACCGCGAGCTCGTCCCCTACGCCGGTGTCACCGCCGACGAGGGCCCGCGCCGCGACACCTCGCCGGAGAAGATGGCCGCCCTCAAACCCCTGGTCGAGGGCGGCCGGCTGACCGCGGCCCTCTCCTCCCAGGTGTCCGACGGGGCCGCCGCCCTGCTCATCGCCTCCGAGCGCGCCGTCCGCGAGCACGGGCTCACCCCACGGGCCCGGATCCACCACCTGTCGGTGCGCGGCGAGGACCCCATCCGCATGCTCTCCGCCCCCATTCCGGCGACCGCGCACGCGCTGAAGAAGACCGGGATGACCGTGGACGACATCGACCTGGTCGAGATCAACGAGGCCTTCGCCCCCGTCGTCCTGGCCTGGCTCAAGGAGACCGGCGCCGACCCCGCCCGGGTCAACGTCAACGGCGGCGCCATCGCGCTCGGCCACCCGCTCGGCGCCACGGGCGTGAAGCTGATGACCACCCTCCTGCACGAACTGGAGCGCACCGGCGGGCGCTTCGGCCTCCAGACCATGTGCGAGGGCGGCGGCCAAGCCAACGTCACGATCATCGAGCGCCTCTGAGGCACCCGGCCCCCGGGGCGTGAAGGGGCCGCTCCGCGGGCGGTCGTCGCCGTCGGCGCGGGCCCGCGCCCTGCCCGGCACGCGACCTGTGCCGCGCCGCCGGGTACGGCCGGGCCTTCGTCCCGGGGCGCCGTCGTTCGGCGCTCACGGCACCGCCCTCCCCCGCTCCTCCGCAGGGGGCTCCGCCCGTCTTCGCGACGGTCCCACGCCGGCCCCGCGCTGGTGCGGCACAGCGGGTCGGGTCGGCGCCTGCACGCCCGCGCGTGCGGTTGCGCCGGCCCCGGCCGCCCCGGCCCCGGGCCCGCCCCGCGCCCGGGGCTCCGCGTCACCGCCGGTGCGTCACTGTCCTTGCGGCCGCGCCCCGTACACCCGCCCAGGGGGCTCCGCCGCTGCGAGCAGCTTCGTGGCGGCCTCCCCCGCCTCCGCGGGCGTCCAGCGGGCGCCCCGGTCGGCGGTGGGCCCCGCACGCCAGCCCTCCATGACCGTGAGGCGGCCGCCCTCGGCCTCGAAGACCCGCCCGGTGACCCCGGCGGAGGCGGCCGAGCCGAGCCAGACGACGAGCGGCGAGACGTTGCCCGGCGCCATGGCGTCGAAGGCGCCGCCCCCGGGCACGGCCATGGTCTCGGCGAAGACCGCCTCGGTCATCCGGGTCCGGGCCGCCGGGGCGACGGCGTTGACCCGTACCCCGTAACGCGCCAGTTCGGCGGCGGCCACCAGGGTCAGTCCGACGACGCCCGCCTTGGCCGCCGCGTAGTTGCCCTGCCCGACGCTGCCCAGCAGCCCGGCGCCGGACGTCGTGTTGACGATCCGCGCGTCGGGGGCGCGGCCCGCACGGGTCTCGGCCCGCCAGTGCGCTGCCGCGTGCCTGAGCGGCAGGAAGTGGCCGGTGAGGTGGACCCGCAGGACGGCGTCCCAGTCGTCCTCGCCGAGGTTGACGAGCATCCGGTCGCGCAGGAAGCCCGCGTTGTTGACGAGGGTGTCCAGCCGCCCGAAGGCCTCCAGGGCGGTGGCGACGAGGGACGCCGCGCCCTGCGCGGTGGCGATGTCGGCCTCGTGGACGACGGCCTCGCCGCCCCGGGCACGGATCTCCCCGGCGACCTCGTGGGCGGGAGCGGCCGAACTCCCGGCACCGTCCGGCCCGGCGCCGAGGTCGTTGACCACGACCCGGGCGCCCTCGGCGGCGAACGCGAGAGCGTGCGCCCGTCCCAGCCCGCGCCCCGCACCGGTGACGGCGACCACGCGCCCGGCGCAGAGCCCCGTCGTGGCGCCGCCGTCAGCCGTCATCGCGCCCATCCCGTTCCCCTTCCGTCGCGGGCCGCGGCGAGGAACGCCGGGGCCTCCCCTCCGCCGTGCAGCTGCAGACTGGCCCCGCTGATGTAGCGGGCCCGGTCGGAGGCGAGGAAGACGCACGCGTCCCCCACCTCCGCCGGCTCGGCGAGCCGGCCGAGCGGCACCGTCCGCCCGACCGCGGCGACACCGTCCTCGTCGCCGTAGTGCAGATGCGCCGACTCCGTGCGGACCATGCCGAGAACCAGGGTGTTGACGCGGATCAGCGGGGCCCATTCGACGGCCATGGACCGGGCGAGGCTCTCCAGGCCGGCCTTGGCGGCGCCGTAGGCCGCCGTGCCCGGTGAGGGGCGGCCACCGCTGACGCTGCCGATCATCACGACCACCCCGCCCTCGGGCTGACGTGCCATCACCCGGTGAACGGCGAGCGAGGCGTTGAGCGGCGCGAGCAGATTGAGCTCGACCACCCGGGCGTGCCGTTCCGCGCCCGCCTCGCCCAGCAGCCGGTGCGGCGTCCCTCCCGCGTTGTTGACCAGGACGTCGATGCGCCCGTACGCCTCCGCCACGGCCCCGAGGACCTCGTCGGCGGCTGCCGGGTCGCACAGGTCCACCGCCCGGAAGTCGGCCCCGTGGGGGGCCGGCCGGGGCGGCGGGCGGCGGGCGCAGACCACGACACGGGCGCCGGCCTCCGCGAAAGCACGGGCGATGCCGGCGCCGACCCCTCGCGTGCCGCCGGTCACGACGGCGACCCGGTCCGACAGATCGACAGTCATGCTCACGCCGGAGTACCTTTCCCCTAACAAACGTTTGGTGGAAAGGTAGCTGATCCACGGATGACTGTCTCCACCTCGCACCCCGAACCCGGCGTCGCCGCCGTCACCGTCGACCACCCGCCGGTCAACGCCCTTCCCGTACACGGCTGGTACGAACTGGCCGACGCCCTGCGCGCCGCCGGCCGCGACCCGGGCACCCGTTGCGTCGTCCTGCGCGCGGAGGGCCGCGGATTCAACGCGGGCGTCGACCTCAAGGAGATGCAGCGCACGGCGGGCCACACGGCCCTCATCGGCGCCAACCGCGGCTGCTACGAGGCCTTTGCGGCCGTCTACGAGTGCGAGGTGCCGGTCGTCGCGGCCGTCCACGGCCACTGCCTCGGCGGCGGCATCGGCCTGGTCGGCAACGCGGACGCCGTCGTCGCCGCGGAGGACGCCACCTTCGGGCTGCCCGAGCTGGACCGCGGCGCCCTGGGCGCGGCCACCCACCTCGCGCGGCTGGTCCCCCAGCACCTGATGCGCACGCTCTACTTCACCTCACGCACCGTCACCGCCGCCGAGCTCCACGGACACGGCTCGGTCTGGCGGGTCGTGCCCCGCGGGGAGCTCGACGCCGCGGCTCTCGGCCTCGCCCGGGAGATCGCGGCCAAGGACGGCGAGCTGCTCCGCCTCGCGAAGGCCGCCATCAACGGGATCGACCCCGTCGACGTCCGCCGCAGTTACCGCTTCGAACAGGGCTTCACCTTCGAGGCCAACCTCAGTGGTGTCGCGGACCGGCACCGCGACGCCTTCGTGTCCGGTTCCGCTTCCGGCTCCGGCTTCGGCTCCGGCTCCGGGAGGCGGCGATGAGCGGCAAGGTCATGACCGCGGACGAGGTGGCCGCCGGGCTCCGCTCCGGGATGACCGTCGGCATCGGCGGCTGGGGTTCCCGCCGCAAGCCGATGACCCTGGTGAAGGCCGTCCTGCGGTCCGGCGTCACGGACCTGACCGTCGTGTCCTTCGGAGGCCCGGACGTCGGCCTGCTGGCCGCGGCGGGCCGGATCCGCAGGCTGGTGACCGCCTTCGTCACCCTGGACTCGGTCCCCCTCGAACCGCACTTCCGGGCCGCCCGGCAGGACGGTGCCCTCGAACTCACCGAGCTGGACGAGGCCATGATGATGTGGGGGCTGACGGCCGCCGCGCACCGGCTGCCCTTCCTGCCGGTACGCGCCGGACTCGGTTCCGACGTGATGCGGGTCAACCCCCGGCTGCGGACGGTCACCTCGCCGTACGACGACGGGGAGGAGCTGGTCGCCGTCCCCGCGCTGCGCCTGGACGCCGCCCTGGTGCACCTCAACCGTGCCGACGCCCGCGGAAACGGCCAGTACCTGGGCCCGGACCCGTACTTCGACGACCTGTTCTGCGAGGCTGCGGACGCCGCCTATGTGTCGTGCGAACGCGTCGTCGACACCGCCGACCTGCTGAAGGCGGCCGGCCCGCAGTCCCTCCTGGTCAAGCGGCAGTTCGTCACCGGGGTCGTCGAGGCCCCGCACGGCGCGCACTTCACCTCCTGCGTCCCCGACTACGACCGCGACGAGGCCTTCCAGCGGGAGTACGCCCGGGCCGCCGCCGATCCCGGCGCCTGGGCGGCCTTCGCCGAGCGTCTGGTGTCGGGCGCGGGGAAGGAGCGGCCGTGAGCCCCACCCGGGCCGAATACGCCGTCGTCGCCTGCGCCGAGGCATGGCGGGGCGACGGCGAGGTGCTGGCCGCCCCCATGGGCCTGATCCCCTCCCTGGGCGCGCGGCTGGCCCGGCTGACCTTCGCGCCGGATCTGCTGCTCACCGACGGCGAGGCCCTTCTCCTTGACGCGGCGGGCGAGGTGGAGGGCTGGCTGCCCTACCGGCAGCACCTGGCGCTGGTCACCGGCGGCCGGCGGCACGTCATGATGGGCGCGAGCCAGCTCGACCGGTACGGCAACCAGAACATCTCGTGCATCGGCGACTGGCACCGGCCCGTCCGGCAACTGCTGGGCGTGCGGGGCGCACCCGTCAACACGCTCAACAACCCGACCAGCTACTGGGTGCCGCGGCACTCGCCGCGGGTCTTCGTCGAACGCGTCGACATGGTGTGCGGCGTCGGCCACGACAGGGCGGCCGCCGCCGGCCCGTCGGCGACCCGCTTCCACGACCTCCGCCGGGTCGTCAGCGACCTGGGGGTCTTCGACTTCGAGACCGCGGACCGCACCATGCGCGTCCGTTCCCTGCACCCCGGGGTGGACCCGGCGGCCCTCCGGGAGGCCACCGGCTTCCCGTTGCCGGCCCCCGCGGACGTGCCGCGCACCCGCGAGCCCGGCACGGAGGAGCTGCGGCTGATCCGTACCGTCCTCGACCCCGAAGGGCTGCGGGAGCGGGAGGTGCCGGCCTGATGGAGACCGCGCTGACCCGGCTCACCGGGGTCCGCCACCCCCTGGTGCAGACCGGCATGGGCTGGGTCGCCGGCCCCCGCCTGGTGTCGGCCGCGGCCAACGCCGGCGCGCTCGGCATCCTCGCCTCGGCCACCATGAGCCCGGCGCGGCTGCGCGAGGCCGTACGTGAGGTGCGGGAGCGCACCCAGGGGGCGCCCTTCGGGGTCAACCTGCGGGCGGACGCTGGGGACGCCGCGGAGCGGGTGCGCATCATCATCGAGGAGGACGTCCGCGTCGCCTCCTTCGCGCTGGCTCCCTCCCGCGAGCTCATCGGCCGTCTCAAGGACGCGGGGGTCGTGGTCGTCCCCTCGGTCGGGGCGCGGCGGCACGCCGAGAAGGTCGCCGCCTGGGGTGCGGACGCCGTGATGGTGCAGGGCGGCGAGGGCGGCGGCCACACGGGGAACGTCGCCACGACGGTGCTGCTGCCCCAGGTCGTGGACGTCGTCGGCATCCCCGTGATCGCGGCCGGCGGCTTCTTCGACGGCCGCGGCCTGGCGGCCGCCCTGGCGTACGGCGCGGCGGGCGTCGGCATGGGCACCCGCTTCCTGCTCACCTCCGACAGCCCGGTGCCCGACGCGGTCAAGGCCCGCTACCTGGCCGCCTCGGTGCGGGACGTCGTCGTCACCGACCGCGTCGACGGGCTGCCGCACCGCATGCTCCGCACCGACCTGGTGGCCGCCCTGGAGCGCTCCGGGAGGACGGCCGCCCTGCTGCGCGCCCTGCGGCACGCGGCGGCCTTCCGTCATCTCTCGGGAATGGGCCCGCGTGCCATGGTGCGGGACGGCTTGGCGATGCGGCACGGCAGGAAGCTGACCTGGAGTCAGACCCTGCTCGCCGCCAGTACGCCGATGATGCTGAAGTCCGCCATGGTCGACGGCCGCCCGGACCTGGGGGTGATGGCCGCCGGGCAGGTCGCGGGCGTGATCGACGACCTGCCCTCCTGCACGGAGCTCGTCGCACGCGTCATGGCCGAGGCCGAGCACGCCCTCGCCCGCCTGGCCGGGCTCGCCGCGCCCGCCTGAGAGCCCCTGGCGGGCCCTCTCGCGGCCGCCCGCCCGCGCCGCGGCAGCGGGTGCCCGCGGGCCGCCGGCGTCTCCCCCACGGGCACCCACACGTCCCCGGCGGACGGGCCCGTAGCGCTTCCGCCCGCCGACGGCGCCCGCCCGAACCGGCGCAGGAGCCCGCGCGGCCAGTGCCGCCAGGGCCGAGCGAGGCCTTCCGCAACGGGTACGCCGGCCCGCATGGCGCGGCCGAGCGGAAGCAGCCCGCCACACACGCCGGCGCAGGCACCGCGCCGCCCGCCGCCCCCGGCGGCACCCACCCGGTCGAACGGGCCCGGCGGCGGTCACCCCACCGGTCGAGCCGCCCCCCGGGGAGCGGCGCGCCGCCTTGATCACGTGCGTCACGGCTGTTGCCATGGCGCACTATGGCGACGACGCATGAGCTGACGTCACCGGATGCCCGGCCCCGCGCGCGCCACGCCGCACCGCCGCGCAGCCGCCCGCACTCCGGGGTCCTTCTGCTCGCCTGTCTGGCGGCGCTCTTCACCGTGGTCCAGCTCCTCCTGGTCGTCGCGCCCGGCATGGGCCTCGGCTGGGACGAGTCGGTCTACGTCAGCCAGGTCTCCCCGGACATCCCCTCGGCGTTCTTCAGCGCGCCCCGCTCCCGGGGCGTGCCCGCCCTCGTGGCACCGGTGGCCCTGCTGACCGCGTCGACCCTCGCGCTCCGCGTCTACCTGGCGGTGCTGTCGGGCGCGGCGCTGTTCCTGGCACTGTGGTTGTGGCGGCCGCTGCTCGGCACCCGGGTGGTGGCGCTGGCCGGGGTGCTCTTCTGCGGGCTGTGGGTGACCCTGCTCTACGGCCCCCAGGCGATGCCCAACCTCTGGGTCGCGCTGGTGGCCCTGATCGCGGTGGGCTGCTACCTGCACGCGGCGGCGCCGGGGAGCACCGGCCGGGGCGCGCTCGCCGGCCTGGCCGCGGCCTTCGCGGCGCTGACCCTGCTGCGGCCGCACGACGCCGCCTGGCTGGCCCTGCCGCTGGGCGTCGCCGCGCTCTTCCTGCGCGGCAGGCGCCGCCTGGTGCTGCTCGCGGTCATCGCCGCCGGGGCCCTGCTGGGCGGCGCCCAGTGGGTCGTCGAGGCGTTCACCGCCTACGGCGGCATCCTCGCCCGGATGGACCGCGCGAACGCCATCGAGGGCGGCCTCGGCTGGCACCTGGCCTTCGCGGACCAGCTCAGCACCCTGGACGCCTCCCACACGTTGTGCCGCCCCTGCGACGCGGTCTGGCAGCACAAGGGTGACGCCGTGTGGTGGTTCGCCCTGCCCGCCCTGGTGGCGGCCGGGGTCGCCCTCGCACCGCGCCGCGAGGGGCAGGCGCCCGGTGCGCGCTTCCTGCCGGCGGCGTGCGGCCTGTCCCTGGCTCTGCCGTATCTGCTGCTCATCGACTACGCCGCGCCGCGCTTCCTGCTCCCGGCGTACGCACTGCTCGCCCTGCCCGCCGCGCAGTGCCTGCTCCTGATCCCCGGGCGGGTACGGCCGGCGCTGCGGCCGGCCGTCACCGGCGCCGTGGTCGCCGTCGTGCTCGCGCAGCTCGTCACCCAGCAGATCGTCCTCCACCGCGCGGTGCACATCTCGACCATCGGCAACGACGACTACGCCCGCATGGCCGCGGAACTGAACCGGCTCGGGGTGCGCCCTCCGTGCCTGGTCACCGGGCCGATGGCGACGCCCGTCGGCTACCAGGCGCGCTGCGCCTCCGGCCAGACCGCGGGGAACAACGAGAACCTGACCCCGGCCGGCATCCTGCGGCTCGCCCGCACGCAGCCCGTCGCCGTCCTGACCCCCCGGGGCGGACAGCCGCCCGCGTACGCGCGTGACTGGCCCTCCCGGCCGCTGCCGAACCTGAACTACCACCAGGGCTACCGCGTCCACCTCTCGCCCAGGTGACGGCCACAATGGACGGGTGATCCCGGACGTCCGCCTGCCCTCCCCGCTGGTCGAGCTGTGCGACGACGAGCGGCTGACCGGGCGCGGCGTGCGAATGCTCGTCAAGCGGGACGACCTCATCCATCCCGACCTGCCCGGCAACAAGTGGCGCAAGCTCCACCTGAACCTGCGGGCCGCCCTCGACGGCGGCCACGGCCGGCTGCTCACCTTCGGCGGCGCCTACTCCAACCACCTGCGCGCCACCGCGGCCGCCGGCCGGCTGCTGGGCATCGCGACCACGGGCGTCGTCCGGGGCGACGAGCTGGCCGGGCGCCCGCTCAACCCCTCCCTGGCGCAGGCCGCCGCCGACGGGATGCGGCTGCACTTCCTCGACCGGGCGACCTACCGCCGCAAGCACGAGCCGGAGGTCCTCACGGCCCTCCTGGACCGCCTGGGCCCCGCCTACGTCGTCCCCGAGGGCGGCAGCAACGCGCTCGCCGCGCGGGGCTGCGTGGCGCTCGGCGAGGAGCTGCGCGGCAGGGCGGACGTCGTGGGCGTGGCCTGCGGCACGGGCGGCACCCTGGCCGGTCTGGCGGCCGGGCTGGATCCGGGCCAGCGGGCCATCGGCTTCCCGGTGCTCAAGGGCGGCGGTTTCCTGGCCGGGGAGATACACCGGCTCCAGGAGGCGGCCTTCGGCGGGCCGCGCGGCAGGTGGCTGCTGGACGACCGCTTCCACCACGGCGGCTACGCCCGCGTCTCGCCCGGGCTGCGGGCGTTCGCCGAGGACTTCGGCGCGCGGCACGGCTTCGTCCCGGACTCCGTCTACGTCGCGAAGATGCTCCACGGGCTGTTCTCGCTGACGCACGAGGGTGCCTTCGCGCCCGGGACGACGGTTGCGGCCGTCGTGACCGGGCGGCCGACCGGTTAGCCTTGCTGGCATGATCCGAGCCGCGACCCCTGGCGACGTCCCGGAGATCCACGCGATGGTCCGCGAACTCGCGGAGTACGAGCGGGAGCCGGACAGCGCGCGGGCCACCACGCAACAGCTCCACGACGCCCTCTTCGGCCCGGATCCGGCCGTCTTCGCGCTCATGGCCGAGGACGACACCCTGGGTGTGCCCGTGGGCTTCGCGCTGTGGTTCCGGAACTTCTCCACCTGGACCGGGACCCACGGCGTCTATCTGGAGGACCTGTACGTGCGCCCGCATGCGCGCGGCGGCGGCCACGGCAAGGCCCTGCTCGCCGGACTCGCCGCCATATGCGCCGAGCGGGGCTACGAACGTTTCGAATGGTCCGTGCTGGACTGGAACGAGCCGTCCCTCGCCTTCTACCGCGCGATGGGCGCCCGTCCCCAGGACGAATGGACGGTACAACGACTGACCGGCGAACCCCTTCGTGCCCTCGCTGAGCAGGCACGTGTCAACAAAGCGACATCTCTTTCGAATTGAGACCGCAGACCACTAGCCACGTTGCGTGCTCGTGCCCTTACTATGGGTGACAGTCGTGGGGTGCCGGGTCAGGGCTCATTCACGGCGGCGACCGTGCTCCGTCCGGGCGACACCGGGGTACGGATCGCGATAGCGTCGCTGGCGAACCGAACCAGATCAGTGCAATGCCGATGAGGGCAGTGCGTGTGCCACCTTGGAGGTGAGGGTGTCCCAGATCGCAGGCGAGCCCGGGTCGAAGGACTTCGTCGAGGTCCGGCTGCCCGCGGCAGGGGCCTACCTGTCGGTGCTGCGTACGGCTACGGCAGGACTCGCGGCCCGCTTGGACTTCACCCTCGACGAGATCGAAGACCTGCGCATCGCCGTGGACGAGGCGTGCGCCATCCTGCTCCAGCAGGCCGTCCCGGGGTCCGTGCTGAGCTGCGTCTTCCGCCTGGTCGGGGACGCTCTGTGGGTGACCGTGTCGGCACCCACGACCGACGGCCGCGCCCCGGAGCGCGACACCTTCGCCTGGACGGTGCTGTCCGCACTGGCCGGCGAGGTGGACTCCAGCGTGGCCGACGACAAGACCGTGAGCATCGCCCTGCACAAGAAGCGCGGTGCCGGACCGGGACAGCTGTAACGGGGGAATCGCCGTGAACGATCTGGAAGGCAGCACCCCGGGGGTGCGGGGCCGCCCCGTACCCGCTCCTGCGGCGCGGCGTCACGAGGCGCGGCCGCATCCCGGCACCGGGCCCGTGGCCGGCCTCGGGAACAGTGAGGCGGCCGGGCAGACGGATCAGGCGGATCGGGCGGATCGCATGGCGCAGGAGCAGCAGGAACAGGACCACGAGCAGAAGCAGGAGCAGCACGCACCGGAACAGCACGAGCCCGAGCAGCACGAGCCCGAGCAGCACGGGCACCACGACCGGGCCGGCGCCCGGGCGCTCTTCGTGGAGCTCAGCAAGCTCCCTCCGGGTTCCCCGGAGCGCGCCGAGCTGCGCAACCGGCTGGTCCGCATGCACCTGCCGCTGGTGGAGCACCTCGCCCGCCGGTTCCGCAACCGCGGCGAGCCGCTCGACGACCTGACCCAGGTCGCCACGATCGGCCTGATCAAGTCCGTGGACCGCTTCGACGTGGAGCGCGGGGTGGAGTTCTCCACCTACGCCACCCCGACCGTCGTCGGCGAGATCAAGCGGCACTTCCGCGACAAGGGCTGGGCGGTGCGCGTCCCGCGCCGTCTGCAGGAGCTGCGGCTCGCCCTGACGACGGCGACCGGCGAGCTCTCGCAGCAGCACGGGCGGGCCCCGACGGTGCACGAGCTGGCCGAGCATCTGAAGATCACGGAGGAGGAGGTCCTGGAGGGCCTCGAATCCGCCAACGCGTACAGCACGCTCTCCCTGGACGTGCCCGACACCGACGACGAGTCGCCGGCCGTCGCCGACACCCTCGGCGCGGAGGACGACGCGCTGGAGGGTGTGGAGTACCGGGAGTCGCTCAAGCCGCTGCTGGAGCAGCTGCCGCCGCGCGAGAAGAAGATCCTGCTGCTGCGCTTCTTCGGGAACATGACCCAGTCGCAGATCGCCCAGGAGGTCGGCATCTCCCAGATGCACGTCTCCAGGCTGCTGGCCCGCACGCTGGCCCAGCTGCGCGACAAGCTCCTGGTCGAGGAGTGACGACCGGGCGGAGGTGACGGCGGCGCCCCTCGGGCGCCGCGGTTCACTGCTCGGCCGTGCGCCCGATCCCGAGGGCGTCGGTGGCCGCGGGGTGGACGAGGAGCACCAGCTCGGCGATGGCGGCCGCACCCAGCACGGCACCGGCCGCGATCATGGCGCCGCCCGCCTGCACCATGGTCCAGGCGACGGGGAGCGCGACGAGCTGGATGATCAGCGCGGGGCCGCGGCTCCAGCGGCGCGCGTTCCACAGACCGTACGCCGCGGCCAGCGGCATGGCCGCCAGGGCGAGAACGGTGACGCCCCCGGCCTCCGCCTGGCGCGGACTGTCGGGGTCGCCGAGGATCCCCACGACCAGCATCGCGATCCCCCAGGCCGCCAGGGCGGCGCCTTCCAGTGCCGCGACCGCGGCCGCCGCCGCGAGGCGGCGCGTACGGCCCGGCTGCGTCGCGGGCTTCTCGTTGCCACTCACCCCAGCAGGGTAGCCGCCGTATCCGGACCACCAGGGGTACGGCCCGGTACCGCCCGGTAGGTACGCTGGCGGTCATGCGCGCCCTTCTCGTGGTCAATCCAGCCGCCACCACCACCAGCGCCCGGACGCGTGACGTCCTCGCGCACGCGCTCGCCAGCGACCTGAAGCTGGAGGTCGCCGCGACCGAGTACCGCGGTCACGCGCGCGACCTCGCGCGGCAGGCCGCGGAGGGCGGGGAGATCGAGCTGGTCGTCGCCCTGGGCGGGGACGGCACCGTCAACGAGGTGGTCAACGGCCTGCTGCACAACGGCCCCGACCCGGAGGGGCTGCCGAAGCTCGCGGTGGTGCCCGGCGGGTCCACGAACGTGTTCGCGCGCGCCCTGGGGCTGCCCAACGACGCCGTGGAGGCCACCGGAGCGCTGCTGGACGCCCTGCGCGAGCGCAGCTCCCGCACGGTCGGCCTGGGCCTGGTGAGCGGCACCCCGGGCACGGAGGACGAGGGGGTGCCGGCGCGCTGGTTCACCTTCTGCGCCGGGCTGGGTTTCGACGCGGGTGTCGTCGGACGGGTGGAACAGCAGCGCGAGCACGGAAAGCGTTCGACGCACGCGCTCTACATACGCCAGGTGATGCGCCAGTTCCTCGCCGAGCCGAACCGGCGCAACGGCACGATCACCCTGGAGCGGCCCGGCGAGGACCCGGTGACCGACCTCGTCCTGACCCTCGTCTGCAACACCGCGCCGTGGACCTACCTGGGCAACCGGCCGATCTACGCCTCCCCCCGGGCCTCCTTCGACACCGCCCTCGACGTGCTCGGACTGTCCAGGCTGTCCACCGCGGCGGTGGCCCGCTACGCCACCCAGCTGCTGCGTTCGACCCCGGAGCGCGGGCCCGAGGGCAAGCACGCGACCTCCCTGCACGATCTGACGGACTTCACCTTGCATTCGCAGGCGCCACTGCCGTTCCAGGTGGACGGAGACCACCTGGGACTGCGAATGAGCGCAACCTTCACAGGCGTACGCCGTGCACTGCGTGTGATTGTGTAAGCAGAAGGACATAAAGTCCTTTCACTCGAACGTTTAGGCTGCCCTGCACCCCATGGAAGTACGGCTGTGACGGAGCCGACACCGAGGAATCAAAAAAAACTTTCTGGAAGGGGTTGTATCCGCAGCCCAGGTTTGCGAGGCTCTTCCTGGCGATCGGGACAGCCGCTCATCGGGCGTCCTCGGTAGCCGGAATCCTCACCACTTCCCAGCGGGACCGCACCAGGAGACTGGGCGATGTCCCGTGTCGTGTTCGAGGATTCGTGAAAGCGTTCACATTCACAAGCAACTTGCGTGCAACACAAGGAGATGGAGCAGCCATGGACTGGCGTCACAACGCCGTTTGCCGCGAGGAAGACCCCGAGCTCTTCTTCCCCATCGGCAACACCGGTCCTGCGCTGCTGCAGATCGAGGAAGCCAAGGCCGTCTGCCGCCGCTGCCCCGTGATGGAGCAGTGCCTGCAGTGGGCGCTGGAGACCGGCCAGGACGCCGGCGTGTGGGGTGGCCTCAGCGAGGACGAGCGTCGCGCGATGAAGCGCCGCGCCGCCCGCAACCGCGCCCGCAACGCCAGCGCCTGACGCACTCGCTTACCCCCGAGCCGCAGCGCGCAGCACCTCCGAACCGCGCAGCATAGCGACGCGAAGAGCCCCGGCCGCTCCCCGAGCAGCCGGGGCTCCGGCGTTCCCGGGGCCCGTTACACGGGCCTGTTCCTCGGGCCCGTTCCCCGTACCGTCTCCCGGGCCGGTCCGCGGTGGGCGTCAGCCCTCCAGGGGAAGTTCCAGGACGACCTTCGTGCCGCGCTCCTCGGCCGGGACCATGTCGAAGGTCCCGCCCAACTCCCCCACCACCAGGGTCCGTACGATCTGCAGCCCCAGGTTGCCCGCCCGCTGCGGGTCGAACTCGGCGGGCAGGCCGCGCCCGTCGTCCCGCACCGCGATCCCTAGCTTCTGCCCGCGCCGCTCGGCGGCCACCTCGACGGTGCCCTGCTCGCCCGGCCCGAAGCCGTGCTCCAGGGCGTTCTGCAGCAGTTCGGTGAGCACCATCGACAGCGGGGTGGCCACCTCGGCCGTGAGGATGCCGAACCGCCCGCTGCGGCGCGTGGTGACCCTGCCCGGGGAGATCTCGGCGACCATCGCCAGTACGCGGTCGGCGATCTCGTCGAACTCCACGCACTCGTCGAGGTTCTGCGACAGCGTCTCGTGCACGATCGCGATCGAACCGACCCGGCGGACCGCCTCCTCCAGCGCCTCCCGGCCCTTGTCGGAGTCCATGCGACGGGCCTGCAGCCGCAGCAGCGCCGCGACCGTCTGCAGGTTGTTCTTCACCCGGTGGTGGATCTCCCGGATGGTGGCGTCCTTGGTGATCAGCTCGCGCTCCCGGCGGCGCAGCTCGGTCACGTCCCGCAGCAGCACCAGGGAGCCGTTGTGCGTGCCCTTGGGGCTGAGCGGGATCGCCCGCAGCTGGATGACGCCGCCGTTGCCCTCGATCTCGGTCTCCCGCGGCGCCTTGCCGCCGGCGACGGTGACCAGCGCCTCGTGGCTCTTGGTCCGCGAGGGCGCCAGCTCCGCGGAGACCGAGCCCAGGTGGTGGCCGACGAGGTCGGCGGCCAGGCCGAGCCGGTGGTAGGCGGAGAGCGCGTTGGGGCTGGCGTACTGGACGACGCCATCGGCGTCGAGCCGGATCAGGCCGTCGCCGACGCGCGGTGAGGCGTCCATGTCGACCTGCTCGGAGGGGAACGGGAAGCTGCCCGCCGCGATCATCTGCGCCAGGTCGGAGGCACTCTGCAGGTAGGTGAGCTCCAGGCGGCTGGGGGTCCGGACGGTCAGCAGGTTGGTGTTGCGGGCGATGACCCCGAGGACCCGGCCCGCACGGCGCACCGGGATGGACTCGACCCGGACCGGGACCTCCTCGCGCCATTCCGGGTCACCCTCCCGGACGATCCGGCCCTCGTCGAGCGCGGCGTCCAGCATCGGGCGGCGGCCGCGCGGCACCAGGTGGCCGACCATGTCGTCCTGGTACGAGGTCGGGCCGGTGTTCGGCCGCATCTGGGCGACCGACACGTAGCGCGTCCCGTCACTGGTCGGCACCCACAGGACGAGGTCCGCGAAGGAGAGGTCGGAGAGCAGCTGCCACTCCGATACCAGCAGATGGAGCCACTCGAGATCGGAATCGTCGAGGTCCGTGTGCTGGCGTACGAGATCGTTCATGGAGGGCACGCAAATGAGCGTACCCGCGCTCATGGCGGGCGCCGCCATCCAGTCCCCACAAAGGTCTTCCACGACCTATGATCTGACTGCGTCGCCTTATGGACAGGAGTTAGTGGTCTAGTCCAGAATTGACGCACAACCGTACTTCCGTCCTTCCCGCACAGAAGGACGGAGCGAGGCCGGGGCGCTCTCTGCCCTGACTGCGCCAGGCCTCACGGTCGGTCCTCAGGGGCCGCGGGAACCGCACATCCCGCGCGCCACGGACCGACGGCAGCTCCGGGCTGCGGTGCTGGGCGGGTTGAGGGTCCCGTCCCGGCGCCGCGGCCCGAAGTGATCTCCGGGCCCTTTCCGGCTCGGCGCCCTCTCCCGGCCTTTCCGGCTCAGTGTGTCTCGGTGACCTTCGCCAGGGCGCGCGGTGCGTCCGGGTCCTGGCCGCGGGCGATGGTGACCTCGTAGGCCAGCATCTGCAGCGGGAGGATCTCCAGGATCGGCTGCACCTCCTCGGCGACGCCCTCGGTGGGCAGGACGAAGCCGGCCGAGGCGGCGTCGACCGACGCCCGGTTGCCGATGACCACCAGGTCGGCCCCGCGGCCGCGGAGCCGGTCCAGCACCGGCTGGAGCGCCTCGCCGCCCTTGCCCTCGGTGACGATCGCGATGACCGGGGAGACGTTGTCCACCATGGCCAGCGGACCGTGCAGCAGGTCGGCGCCGGAGAAGGACAGGGCCGGGATGTAGCTGGTCTCCATCAGCTTCAGCGCGGCCTCCTTCGCGGTCGGGTAGCCGTAGCCGCGCGAGGTGAGCACCAGGCGCTCGGCGAAGCGGTAGCGCGCGGCGAGCGCACTGACCTCGTCCTGGCGGGCGAGGATCTGCTCCGCGAGCTCCGGCAGCACCTTGGCGGCGCTGCCGTCGCCGCCCCGCAGTCCCTCGACGAACAGGTAGAGCGCGAGCAGCTCCGCCGTGTACGTCTTGGTCGCCGGCAGGGCCTTCTCCGGGCCGGCCAGGACGTCGATGTGGAACTCGGAGACCTCGGCCAGCGGCGAGTCGGCGTTGTTGGTGACCGCCAGGGTGATCGCACCGGCCTCGCGCGCGGCCCGGGTGGAGGCCACCAGGTCCGGCGAGCCGCCGGACTGGCTGACCGTGACGACGAGGCAGTCCGTCAGGTCCGGGCGTGCGCCGTACGCGGTGGTGGTCGACATCGACGTCAGCCCCGCGGGCTTGCCGAGCACCACCTCCACCAGGTACTTCGCGTACAGGGCCGCGTTGTCGGAGGTGCCGCGCGCGGTGAGCAGGACGAAGCGCGGTCCGCGCGCGGCGATCTCCTCCGCGATCCGCCGGATCCGCGGGGCGCCCTCCTCGAGGATGCGGCGCAGCACCGCGGGCTGCTCGGCCATCTCGCCGGACATGATCCGGCCCGGCATCGGCTGCTGACCGGTCGGCGTCGGGGCGGACATTCTCTGGGCCTCCAGGTGGGTCCGGAACGGTTGGGCCGCGGCGGGCCTCAGTCGCCGGCCTCCTTGCCCGCGATGACCTCCGCGGCGGCCCGCCCGCACACGCGGGCGGCGCCGTGGGTCGCGATGTGCAGCGCGCCGGACGGTGCCGCCTGCGGAACGCCCATCTCCACCACCACCGTGTCCGGACGGGCGGCGAGCAGCGAGCCCAGCGCCTCGGCCATCCAGGGGTGGCGGTGCACGTCACGCACCACTGCGACGATCCTACGAGTCCCCGCCGACGCCAGCACGTGTGCGGCCGGCGCGTCACCTTCACGGAAGTTCCCGGTCACGGTGCCCGGGAGGATCCGGTCGAGTTCGGCGGCGACGCCCCACGGGGTCTCGGCACCGACGGCGATGTTGGCGACCGGGGTGAAGGCGGCGACGTAGGGCGCCTCCGCGATCGGCAGGTAGCCGTCGGTGCGGGTGACGCGCAGGGCGCGGCGGGCCGCGACCAGGCCGATCCCGGGGTCCGGTGCCGCGGTCGCCCGCGCCGCGGAGTGCTCGGCGGCCCAGGCGGCCAGGCTCCGCACCCGTCCGGCGGCGTCGGCGAGCCGGGCCCGGGGCAGGTCGCCGTCGCGTACGGCGGCGACGATGGCGTCGCGGAGGGCGACCACCGTCTCCTCCTCGGCGAGGCCGCCGCCCACGCAGATCGCGTCGGCGCCGGCGGCGAGCGCCAGGACGGTGCCGCGCTCGATGCCGTACGCGTCGGCGATGGCGCGCATCTCGATGCCGTCGGTGACGATCAGGCCGTCGTAGCCCAGCTCGTCCCGGAGCAGTCCGGTGAGCACGGCGGGGCTGAGGGTGGCGGGGCGTTCCGGGTCGAGGGCGGGCACGAGGATGTGCGCGCTCATCACGGCCTTGCTGCCGGCGGCAAGGGCGGCCCGGAACGGGGCGAGTTCGCGGGCGTGCAGGGTGTCCGGCTCGACGTCCACCCGGGGCAGGGCGTGGTGGGAGTCGACGGAGGTGTCGCCGTGGCCGGGGAAGTGCTTGGTGCAGGCGGCGACCCCGGCGGACTGCAGGCCCTCGACGTACGCCGCGGTGTGCCGGGCGACCAGCAGCGGCTCGGAGCCGAAGGAGCGCACGCCGATGACGGGGTTGCGGGGGTCGGAGTTGACGTCCGCGGAGGGCGCCCAGTTGAGGTTGACCCCGCACTCGGCCAGCCGGCGCCCGAGTTCGGCGGCGACGTCGCGGGTCAGGCCGGTGTCGTCGACGGCGCCGAGGGCGAGGTTGCCGGGGAAGGAGGAACCGCTGCGGGCCTCCAGCCGGGTCACGTCACCGCCCTCCTCGTCGGCGGCGATCAGGACCTCGGGCCGTACGGCGCGCAGCTGCGCGGTGAGCGCGGCCAGTTGGCCGGGCGATTCGATGTTGCGGGCGAACAGGGCGACGGAGCCCAGTCCCTCGGCGAGCCTGCGCAGCAGCCACTCGGGTGCGGTGGTGCCGTGGAAGCCCGGCTGCAGGACGGTGAGGGCGTCGCGGACGAGGGCCTCGGTGTCCGCGGCGCCGTCGTGGATCTGGCTCAAGGTCTCGGTCATCCCTTCACCGCTCCGGCGGTCAGTCCGGCGGCGACCTTGCGCTGCACGATCAGGAAGAAGATCACCACGGGCACGCCCATCATGGTCGAACCGGCCATCATCGGCGCGTAGTCCGTGCCCCGCGAGGTGACGAAGTTGCCGAGCCACACCGTGGCCGTCTGGTGCTCCTGGCTCATGATGAGCATCGCGTACAGGTACTCGTTCCAGGCCTGGATCAGCGCGTAGATGGAGGTGGCGACGAGACCCGGGGCGAGCAGCGGCAGGATGATCCGGAAGAACGCGCCCATGCGGGTGCAGCCGTCGACCATCGCCGACTCCTCCAGCTCCTTCGGGATGTTGACGATGAATCCGCGCAGCGTCCACACCGTGAAGGGGAGCACGAAGGTCAGGTACGTGATGACGAGTCCGGAGAGCTTGTCGATCTGGTCGATCTGGTTGAGCAGCAGGAAGACCGGGATGATCATCGCCACCAGCGGCACCATCTGCACGGCGAGGATCGCCACGATCACGGCCTTGCGGCCGCGGAAGACGAAACGGGAGATGGCCAGCGCCGCCAGCAGCCCGATCACCAGGCCGAGGCCGACGGTGGAACCGGAGACGATCAGGCTGCGGCCGACCGAGCCCCAGAAGTCGCCGACGTCCAGGGCGTCGGAGAAGTTCTGGAAGGACAGACTGGTCGGGAAGAACTTGGGGTCGGGGTCGATGGCGTCCTTGGCGGGCTTGAAGGCCGTGTTGAGCATCCAGTAGACCGGGAAGCCGGTGACCACCACGACCAGCAGGCCGAGCAGGTTGTAGACCGTCCGCCCCTTGCGCCGGGGCCGCCGGACGGCGCGCGCGGCCGGAGCGGTCGCCGGGGCCCTCTCGGCGCGAGCCGTGTCGAGCATGGCCGTCACTCCACCTCTCCGATCTTCAGCATCTGGCGCATGTAGACGGCCATCACCCCGAGCAGGAGCAGCACCGTGACGACGGCGATGGCCGCGCCCGCGTCGTAGTCGTTGGCGACGAAGGCCTGGTCGTAGGAGTAGGTGGTGAGCACCTGGTACGCCGGCTCGGGGTGCCCGTCGCGCATGAGGAAGACCTGCGGGAAGACGCCCATGTCCCAGATGACCGACAGCGTCGTCAGCATGACGATGATCGGCTTGAGCACCGGCAGGGTGACGTGCCGGAAGACCTTGGCCGGCCCGGCGCCGTCCATGCGGGCGGCCTCCTCCAGTTCCCTGGGCACCTGGGTGAGGCCCGCGTGCAGGGTGATGGCGACGAACGGGATGGCGCCCCAGACCACCATGAGGGTGATGACGAGGAAGCCCTGCTTGGTGTCGGTGAACCAGTTGTGGCCGCTGAAGTCGGCCCCCGGCAGCCGGCTGAGCAGCCAGTTGAGGACGCCGTAGTCGCTGTCGAACATCCACTTGAAGATGGTGATGGCGACGACCACGGGCATCGCCCAGCTCGCCACCAGCACGATGTTGATCAGCGCCTTGACCCAGGGCGAGACCCGCTGCATCAGCAGCGCCACGCCCATCCCGACGACGAGCGTGAGCAGCACCGCCGCGAGGGTGAAGAGCAGCGTGCGCAGGACGACGCCCCAGAAGACCGAGTCCCCCAGGACGTGGGTGTAGTTGGCGAATCCCTGCCAGTCGCCGGGCAGTCCCTGCCAGAGCTCGGCCTGGCCGAACTGCTTG
This sequence comes from Streptomyces sp. NPDC058864, assembly GCF_042742985.1. Classification (NCBI taxonomy): domain Bacteria; kingdom Bacillati; phylum Actinomycetota; class Actinomycetes; order Kitasatosporales; family Streptomycetaceae; genus Streptomyces; species Streptomyces sp. NPDC058864. The sequence continues at coordinate 30,997 of NZ_JBHYMQ010000021.1, forward strand.
AAGGAGAGGGTGACCAGCCGGACCAGCGGATAGCCGAGGACCAGCAGCAGGACGCCGATGGTCGGCGCGAGCAGGGTCCACGGGAGCGCGGCTCCGCCGAAGCGGCGTGGCCTGCGGCCCGGTCCCCCCGGCCGCGGGCGCGGCACCTTGTCCAGCGGTGTGTCAACGGCACTCATCATGTGCTCCTCGGGTACTCCAGTCCCTGGCGTCGCACCGGGGCCGGCCGCCCTGGGGCGGCCGGCCGGCGTCGATCACTGTGTTGCCCGTGTGCCGGTCAGCCGGCGTTGATCACCGCGTTGATCTGCTCGTCCGCGGACTTGGTCGCGTCCTCGATGGACGCCTTGCCGACGGCGATGTCGTTCAGCATGTTCTGCAGGATCTGCTTCTTCTCGACCTGCAGCCAGCCCGGGGCGGTCGGGACGAACCAGGTGTTCTCGTTGGCCCGGGCGGAGGCCGCCGTCGCCGGGTCGTCCTTCAGCGGGGCGAGCAGCGACTTGGCGTTGGGCAGGTTGCCCTTGGCGACGAGGACCTTCTGGGCCGCGCTGTCCGTGAAGCCGTCGATCCAGTCGGCGGCGAGGTCCTGCGCGGCGGACTTGGCCGGGATGACCAGGTCGGAGCCGCCGATGAAGTTCGGCAGCAGTTCGCCGTTGGGGCCGGGCAGCGCGAAGGCCTCCAGGGTGTCCTTGAGCTTGCCGGTCTTGTCGGTCTTGGGGTCGGCGGCGGCGGAACGCTCCCAGCTGGCGCCGTAGATGAGCGCGGACTTGCCCTGGCCGTAGACGATGTAACGGTCCGACTCGTCCTTGTTCTTGTCGCCGTGGAAGTACTTGTCCAGGACGGACTTCCAGGTCTTCAGCCCCTCGATGGACTTGGGGTCGGAGAGGGTGGCGGTCCACTTGCCGCCGTCCTCCTTGGCGACGTCGCCGCCGGCGTCCTTGACGAAGGCCAGCGCGGTGTACCAGTCGCGGCTGGGCTGGTACCAGGAGGAGAACTTGTCGCCGTTCTTCTTCTGGATCTTGTCGAGGGCGTCGGTCAGCTCGGCCCAGGTGGTCGGCGTCTTGGTGACGCCGGCCGCCTTGGCGACGTCCTTGCGCCAGATGCCGACGCGGGCACCGGCGTAGTAAGGCACGCCGTAGGTCTTGCCGTTGTACGTCACGGAGCCCTCGAGGGCGTCCAGCCAGTCGCCGGAGTTCTCGAACTTGCTCTTGTCGATGGGGGCGAAGGCGCCCTTGACCAGGTAGCCGAGGGTCTCGGTGTTGCCCATCTCGACGACGTCCGGCACCTTCTTGGTGGCGAGGACGGCGTCGAGCTTCTGGTTCTTGGCGGTCCACTCGTAGTACTCGTGACGGACCTTCACGCCCTTGTGCTTGGCCGCGAACGCGTCGTCCGCCTGCTTCACCAGCTCGGGCCAGTTCTTCTGTGCGTCGACCGTCAGCCAGACGGTGATCTCCTTCGGCGCCGAGGCCTTGTCGGAGCCCTTGTCGTCCGAACCGCAGGCCGCAACGCCGGCGACCATGACGGCGACACCGATCGCCGCGATCAGCTTGCGCTTCACAACACCCTCCCCAGGGCAGTGAGTACAAAGTGGTGTAGACCAGTGACCCGAAGCTTGGCCTAGACCTTTAGGGGTGTCAAGGGTGTATAAGAGCACCGGACGCGTCCGTTACCGGACCGACATCTGGGCTCGTAACGCGATATGAGCCCTGGCCGTGCCACCATGTGAGCCGCGAATGACGGAGGAGCCGGTGACGGCAGCACGACAGCACTCGGGAGCAGAGGCGATGGAGACCGACGGCGAGGCCGGCACGGCGGTGACGGAGACCGCGGAGGCGGCCGGGGCCGCGGCCGGACGGACCGCACGGGTGCCCAAGTACTACGGCCTGAAGCGCCATCTGCTCGAACTGACCCAGACGATGCCCCCCGGTTCCCCGGTGCCGCCGGAGCGCACCCTGGCCGCCGAGTTCGACACCTCGCGCACCACCGTGCGGCAGGCGCTGCAGGAACTGGTGGTCGAGGGCCGGCTGGAGCGCATCCAGGGCAAGGGCACCTTCGTCGCCAAGCCCAAGGTCTCCCAGGCGCTGCAACTCACCTCGTACACCGAGGACATGCGCGCCCAGGGGCTGGAGCCGACCTCCCAGCTGCTCGACATCGGCTACATCACCGCCGACGACCGGCTGGCGGAACTGCTGGACATGAAGGCCGGCGGCCGCGTGCTGCGCATCGAGCGCCTGCGCCTGGCGAACGGCGAGCCGATGGCCATCGAGACCACCCACCTGTCGGCCAAGCGCTTCCCCGCACTGCGCCGCAGCCTGGCGAAGTACACCTCGCTCTACACCGCGCTGGCCGAGGTCTACGACGTCCGGCTCGCCGAGGCGGAGGAGACCATCGAGACCTCGCTCGCCACCCCGCGGGAGGCGGGCCTGCTGGGCACGGACGTGGGGCTGCCGATGCTGCTGCTGTCCCGGCACTCGATCGACACCGGCGGCGAGCCGGTGGAGTGGGTGCGCTCGGTCTACCGCGGCGACCGCTACAAGTTCGTGGCGCGCCTGCAACGACCGTAACCCCCGCGCGGTTCCCGGGCCTTGTAGATCGTTTCCATACCGCAATGCGGGCAGGTAGTGACGTGCCTCCCGTCCTGACTCTAGATTGCCTGCGCATTACACAGGAGTAAGAGATCAGGACGGAGCCGTAGCAATGTCCGAACCATCCGGAACCTCCGGGCGGCCACCGGTGGTCACCACCACCCGCGTGATCGCCGGTGTCTGCCTCGTCATCCCCTTCGTCGCCATGCTCTGGGTCGGCTCGTACGCAAAGCTGACCCCGGAGTTCATCGGCATCCCGTTCTTCTACTGGTACCAGATGCTGTGGGTGTTCCTGTCCTCCGGACTGACGTACACCGCGTACGTCCTGGTCCGCCGTGAGGAGCGGGCACGGAAGGAGGTGGCGAAGTGAAGGACGGGGTCAACGGCGTCGCGCTCGGCGTCTTCATCTTCTTCTTCCTGGTCGTCACGGTCCTGGGCTTCCTCGCCGCGCGCTGGCGCAGGGCGGAGAACGCGCTGCACCTGGACGAGTGGGGCCTGGGCGGCCGCAGCTTCGGCGGCTGGATCACCTGGTTCCTGCTGGGCGGTGACCTGTACACGGCCTACACCTTCGTGGCGGTGCCGGCGGCGGTCTACGCGGCGGGCGCGTCCGGCTTCTTCGCCGTGCCGTACACGATCCTGGTCTACCCGCTGGTCTTCACCTTCCTGCCGCGGCTGTGGTCGGTGTCGCACAAGCACGGCTACGTCACCACCTCAGACTTCGTGCGCGGGCGCTTCGGCTCCAAGGGCCTGTCGCTGGCGGTGGCGGTCACCGGCATCCTCGCCACGATGCCGTACATCGCGCTGCAGCTGGTGGGCATCCAGGCCGTCCTGGACGTGATGGGCGTGGGCGGCGGCGAGTCGTCCAACTGGTTCATCAAGGACCTCCCGCTGCTGATCGCCTTCGGTGTACTGGCGGCCTACACCTACTCCTCCGGCCTGCGGGCACCGGCGCTGATCGCGTTCGTCAAGGACACGCTGATCTACATCGTCATCGCGGTGGCGATCATCTACATCCCGATCAAGCTGGGCGGCTTCGACGACATCTTCGCCAAGGCCGGCGACGCCTACTCCCAGGTCAACCCCGCCACCGGCAAGCCGCGCGGATCCCTGGCCCCGGGCGACACCGCCCAGTGGGCGTACGGCACGCTGGCGCTGGGCTCGGCGCTCGCGCTGTTCATGTACCCGCACTCGATCACGGCCGTGCTCTCCAGCCGCAGCCGTGACGTCATCCGCCGCAACACCACCGTGCTGCCGCTGTACTCGCTGATGCTCGGCCTGCTGGCGATGCTCGGCTTCATGGCGCTGGCCAGCGGCGTGGGCGCCGGGATCACCGGCTACAACGGCCAGCTGGCGATCCCGCAGCTGTTCGAGAACATGTTCCCGTCCTGGTTCGCGGGCGTGGCCTTCGCCGCGATCGGCATCGGCGCGCTGGTGCCGGCGGCGATCATGTCGATCGCCGCGGCCAACCTCTTCACCCGCAACATCTACAAGGACTTCATCAAACCGGACGCCACCCCCGCGCAGGAGACCCAGGTCTCCAAGGTGGTCTCGCTGCTGGTCAAGGTCGGCGCCCTGGTCTTCGTCCTCACCATGGACAAGACGGTCGCGATCAACTTCCAGCTGCTGGGCGGCATCTGGATCCTGCAGACCTTCCCGGCCCTGGTGGGCGGCCTGTTCACCCGCTGGTTCCACCGCTGGGCACTGCTGGCGGGCTGGGCGGTCGGCATGGTCTACGGCACCTGGGTGGCGTACGGCGTGGCCAGCCCGACCCAGAAGCACTTCGGCGGCTCCTCCGACACCATCCCGGTCATCGGCCAGATCGGCTACATCGGACTGACCGCCTTCGTGCTCAACGTGGTGGTCACCGTCGTGCTCACCTTCGTCCTCCGGGCCCTCAAGGCCCCCGAGGGCGTGGACGAGACCGCCAAGTCCGACTTCACGGCCGACGCCGGCGACCCGGGCGTGGAGAAGGACCTGCCGGTGGTCGCCGGTCACTGACCGCCGCACCGGCCACGGTCACGGGCCGCCGCCCTGGGACGGGGCGGTGGCCCGTCGTCATGCGGTGCGGGCCGGTTCCGGGCAGCGGAAGGTGCGGCGGTACGCCTGCGGGGTGGTGCCCACCCAGCGGGCGAAGTGGTGGCGCAGGGTCGCCGCGTTGCCGAACCCGGCACGCGCGGCGACGGCGTCCACCGTCACGTCGGTGCCCTCCAGCAGCTCCCGTGCCAGCAGCACCCGCTGGCCCAGCAGCCAGCGGTAGGGCGTCGTGCCGGTCTCCTGCTGGAAGCGGCGGGCGAAGGTGCGCGGCGACATGTGCGCCCGGGCGGCCAGTTCGTCGACGGTGACCTCGCGGTCCAGGTGGCGTTCCATCCACGCCAGGACCTCGCCCACGGTGTCGCAGCGGGTGCGCGGCAGCGGGCGGTCGACGTACTGCGCCTGGCCGCCCTCCCGGTGCGGGGGCACCACCATGCGCCGGGCGATGGCGTTGGCCACGTCGCTGCCCTGCTCCTTGCGGACCAGGTGCAGGCAGGCGTCGATCCCGGCGGCGGTGCCGGCCGAAGTGATCACCGGGTCCTCGTCCACATACAGCACGTCGGGCTCGACCCGTATCCGGGGGTGACGCCGCGCCAGCTCCTCCGCGTGCCGCCAGTGGACGGCGCAGCGGCGGCCGTCCAGCAGACCGGCGGCGGCCAGCACGAAGACGCCCGAGCAGACGCTGAGCACCCGCGCCCCGCGCTCCACGGCGCGGTTCAGCGCGTCCAGCAGCTCCGGCGGGTACTCCCGGTGCACATAGGAGTCGCCGGCGGGCACCGCGACCAGGTCGGCCTCCTCCAGCCGTTCCAGGCCGTGCCGGGTGCCGATGGTGAACCCGGCGGGGGACGTCAGCGTCGGCCCCGCCGCGGAGGCGACGGCGAAGTCGTAGACCGGCAGGCCGTCGTCCGAGCGGTCGATTCCGAACACCTCGCAGACCACCCCCAGTTCGAAGGGATGGACACCGTCGAGCAGGACCACGGCCACGTTCTGCAGCATGCGTCCAGGATGGCAGAGACGCGGCCGCGGCGGTGGCAGGATTTCGAGGTAGTGCGTCAGTCCTGCCACTCCCGGCGGCGCTGCGCGAGGAGCAGAGTCGAAGGCATGGAAACCTTCCTCGCCACCGTCACCGCACTGGTCTTCTTCCTGGCCCTGGCCTTCGCCGCCCTGACCGGGCACGTCCACGACTCCCGCGACGGCCACGACTGGCAGCGGTGAGCCCCTCGCTCTGTAACCGCATCGACACAACATCTGGTGGTGTCATGGGCGGGCGCCACTAGATGTATGCTCAACTCCGCTGTCGCCGCAGGGGAAGCCGGTGGGAATCCGGGACTGCCCCGCAACGGTGTGCGGGCGCCTGGAGGCTGCCCGCGAGTCCGAGTACCTGCCGACGGCACCGTCCGGCGCGCCGTCCGGACGGTGAAGTGTCCGGGCCTCGCGGGTTGGGCCGGCGGACGCGCCGCGGCATGCCCTGGCCTGCCCTGCGTGCGCCCCGTCGCTCCTCCGCGTCGCCGCCGTACGAGGGAGAGAGCACACGTGACCATCGCGCCCGCCGCACCCGCCACCGCATCGGACCCTGCCTCAACCGGGGCCGAACTGCTGCGCACCCTGACGGAACTGACCGCAGACCTCCCCGACACCGACCCCGGCCGGGTCGCCGCCGCCGCGCTGCGCGGCCGCAGCGCCGCCGCGGACGAGGCGGAACTGCGGGCGCTGGCCACCGAGGCCGCCGCCGGGCTCATCGCGGAGGACCCGCAGTACTCGCGGCTCGCCGCCCGTCTGCTCACCCTCGCCATCGCCGACGAGGCGGCCGGCGAGGGCGCGGTCTCCTTCTCGGCGTCGATCGCGGTGGGCCACCGCGAGGGCCTGATCGCCGACGGCACCGCCGCCTTCGTGGCCGAGCACGCCGGACGGCTGGACGCGCTGGTCGAGGGCGCGCTCGCCGACGGCGCCGACGACCGCTTCGGCTACTTCGGCCTGCGCACCCTGCACAGCCGCTACCTGCTGCGCCACCCGATCACCCGCCAGGTCATCGAGACCCCGCAGCACTTCATGCTGCGGGTCGCCTCCGGCCTGGCCGAGGACGGCACCGGCCGCTCGGTCGACGAGGTCGCGGCGCTCTACGGCCTGATGAGCCGGCTGGACTACCTGCCCAGCTCCCCCACGCTCTTCAACTCCGGCACCCGGCACCCGCAGATGTCCTCCTGCTACCTGCTGGACTCCCCGCTGGACGAGCTGGACTCCATCTACGACCGCTACCACCAGGTGGCCCGGCTGTCGAAGCACGCCGGAGGCATCGGACTGTCCTACTCCCGCATCCGCTCCCGCGGCTCGCTGATCCGCGGCACCAACGGGCACTCCAACGGCATCGTCCCGTTCCTGCGCACCCTCGACGCCTCCGTCGCCGCCGTGAACCAGGGCGGCCGCCGCAAGGGCGCGGCCTGCGTCTACCTGGAGACCTGGCACGCGGACCTCGAGGAGTTCCTGGAGCTGCGCGACAACACCGGCGAGGAGGCGCGCCGCACCCACAACCTCAACCTGGCGCACTGGATCCCGGACGAGTTCATGCGCCGCGTCGACAGCGACGGCACCTGGTCGCTGTTCTCCCCCGCCGACGTGCCCGAGCTCGTCGACCTGTGGGGCGAGGAGTTCGACGCCGCCTACCGCAAGGCCGAGGCGGCCGGCCTGGCCCGCAAGACCCTCCCGGCGCGCGAGCTGTACGGCCGCATGATGCGCACCCTGGCGCAGACCGGCAACGGCTGGATGACCTTCAAGGACGCGTCCAACCGCACCGCCAACCAGACCGCCGAGCCCGGCCGCGTGATCCACTCCTCCAATCTCTGCACGGAGATCCTGGAGGTCACGGACGACGGCGAGACCGCGGTCTGCAACCTCGGCTCGGTCAACCTCGGCGCGTTCGTGGGCGACGACGGCTCGATCGACTGGGAGCGGCTGGACGCCACCGTCCGCACCGCCGTGACCTTCCTCGACCGCGTCGTGGACATCAACTTCTACCCGACCTCCCAGGCCGCCTCCTCCAACGAGCGCTGGCGTCCGGTGGGCCTGGGCGCGATGGGCCTGCAGGACGTCTTCTTCAAGCTGCGGCTGCCCTTCGACTCCGCCGAGGCCAAGGCGCTCTCCACGAAGATCGCCGAGCGCATCATGCTCGCCGCGTACGAGGCCTCCTGCGACCTCGCCGAGCGCCACGGCCCGCACCCGGCCTGGTCGCAGACCCGTGCCGCCCGCGGCGTGCTGCACCCGGACCACTACGACACCGAGGAGAACTGGCCCGAGCGCTGGGAGGCGCTGCGCGCCCGCGTCGCCGCCACCGGCATGCGCAACTCGCTGCTGCTGGCCATCGCCCCGACCGCCACCATCGCCTCGATCGCGGGCGTGTACGAGTGCATCGAGCCGCAGGTCTCCAACCTCTTCAAGCGCGAGACGCTCAGCGGCGAGTTCCTGCAGGTCAACTCCTACCTGGTGGCCGACCTGAAGAAGCTCGGCGTCTGGGACGCGCAGACCCGCGACGCGCTGCGCGAGTCCAACGGCTCCGTCGACGGCTTCAACTGGATCCCCGCGGACGTGCGCGAGCTGTACCGCACCGCCTGGGAGCTCCCGCAGCGCGCCCTGATCGACATGGCCGCGGCCCGCACCCCCTACCTCGACCAGAGCCAGTCGCTCAACCTCTTCATGGCCTCGCCCACCATCGGCAAGCTCAGCTCGATGTACGCGTACGCCTGGAAGCAGGGCCTGAAGACGACGTACTACCTGCGCTCCCGTCCGGCGACCCGCATCGCGCAGTCCGCCCGCGCGGCGGCCCCGATCCCCGTGCAGGCGACGCCCGACGCGGACGCGATCGCCTGCTCCCTTGAGAACCCCGAGTCCTGCGAGGCCTGCCAGTGATGAGCTCCACCAAGAACCTGCTCGACCCGGGCTTCGAGCTGACGCTGCGTCCGATGCGCTACCCGGACTTCTACGAGCGCTACCGCGACGCGATCAAGAACACCTGGACCGTGGAGGAGGTCGACCTCCACTCCGACGTCGCGGACCTCGCCAAGCTCTCCCCCGGCGAGCAGCACATGATCGGCCGGCTGGTGGCGTTCTTCGCCACCGGCGACTCGATCGTCGCCAACAACCTCGTGCTGACGCTGTACAAGCACATCAACTCCCCCGAGGCGCGGCTGTACCTGTCGCGGCAGCTCTTCGAGGAGGCCGTGCACGTCCAGTTCTACCTGACGCTGCTCGACACCTACCTGCCCGATCCCGAGGAGCGCGCGGCCGCGTTCGCGGCCGTGGAGAACATCCCCTCCATCCGCGAGAAGGCGCAGTTCTGCTTCCGCTGGATGGACTCGGTGGAGTCCATCGACCGCCTGGAGACCAGGGAGGACCGCCGTCGCTTCCTGCTCAACCTGATCTGCTTCGCGGCCTGCATCGAGGGCCTGTTCTTCTACGGCGCCTTCGCCTACGTCTACTGGTTCCGCTCGCGCGGCCTGCTGCACGGGCTCGCCACCGGCACCAACTGGGTGTTCCGCGACGAGTCGATGCACATGGACTTCGCGTTCCACGTCGTCGACACCGTCCGCCAGGAGGAGCCCGACCTCTTCGACGAGGAGATGGCCAAGCAGGTCACCGCGATGCTGGAGGAGGCCGTCGAGGCCGAGCTCCAGTTCGCCCGCGACCTGTGCGGCGACGGCCTGCCCGGCATGAACACCGACTCCATGCGCGAGTACCTGCAGTGCGTCGCCGACCAGCGCCTGGTCCGCCTCGGCCTGCCGGCCCGCTACGGCTCGGAGAACCCGTTCTCCTTCATGGAGCTGCAGAACGTCCAGGAGCTGACCAACTTCTTCGAGCGCCGCGCCTCCGCGTACCAGGTGGCGGTCGAGGGCACGGTCTCCTTCGACGACGACTTCTGATCCGGCAGCGGGCGGGGGGGGGGGGGGGGGGGGGCGCGGCGCCCCCCCCCCCCCCGCACAACCCACCCCCCACCACCAAAAAGCCAAAAAACCAGCATAAAAACAATGAAAAATAAACAAC
>NZ_JBHYMQ010000021.1:40647-46124 GCF_042742985.1 Streptomyces sp. NPDC058864
ACATATCGTTAAGGGCCGGACTATACCCGGGAAATGTTTCGTGCCAATGGCGCGGGGGGGGGGGGGGGGGGCCCCCCCCCCCCCCCCCCCGGGGGGGGGGGGGGGGGGCCCCCCCCCCCCCCCCCCCGGCCCGTCCGTCCGTCCGTCCGTCCGTCCGTCCGTCGATCAGAACGCGGTGACCTGGAGGATGTACACCCGTTCGTGCCGGGGAACGACGAGGTAGAGGAACAGGCCGTCCGCCACGGCTGCCGTCCTCGTCCCCTCCCCGCTGCCCTGGAAGGCGGGCCCGTCGAGATACCGGGCCTCGGCGGCGCGAACGAGTTCCCCTGCCTTCTCCTCCACCTGCGCGACCAGCGTCACGGGAGCGGGGGTCTCCCCGCCGACCACGTACTCCTCACCGGGCTCGTACTCCCAGGCCCAGCTCACCCACCCACCGCCGCGCGGGCCTGGTCGAAGATCGCCCGAATCTCGGCCATCGCCGCCTTCCACTCCGGCTCGTCCCTGTCGAGGGTCTGAGCCGTGTGCTCCGCCGAGCGCAGGCGTGCCGCGGTGTCGAGATCGCGGGCGATCTCGACCTGGACGGCCCACGCGGTGAGGAATCCGCGCAGCGGCTCGATCGAGCCCGAGTCGACGGAAAGTGCGATCGCCTCGTTCTTCTGCTGCTCCATCTCCGCAAGGCGGTGCGGGGCCACCTGCGCCAGTGCCGCGCGGAGCGCCTCGGGCGTTCTCGCCGGCCGTGCGATGAGCTCTGCCCCGTGGTGCTCGGGCTGGGTGGTCATGATGCGGTCCTCCTCCGGGTACCGCAGCTCAGCCTAGCCACTCCGGTCGTGCCACGACGCTGCTCTCGCACCAGCCCACCGCGACGTGCGATCCCCTGGGCACCGCGGACCCGTACGCACGGATCCGCGGTGCCGGGTGGCGGCTCAGTCGTTCGGGACGGTCTCGTACTTCGGGGTGGACTCCGCCATCTGCTTCAGCGCGTCCTTGCGGTCCCGCTTGGAGAGCCTGTCGATGTAGAGGTAGCCGTTGAGGTGGTCGGTCTCGTGCTGCAGGCAGCGGGCGAAGAAGCCCTTGCCCTCGACGACGACGTCGTTGCCGTGCATGTCCTGGCCGCGGCAGACCGCGTAGTCGGGGCGCGGCAGTTCGGCGTAGGCGCCCGGCACGGACAGGCAGCCCTCGTTGCCGTCGTCGAGGACGCGGCGCTCGGCGGGGAGGTCGTCGATGACGGGGTTGACCACGTGGCCGACGTGGCGGACGCCGTCGTCGTCCGGGCAGTCGTACACGAAGACCCGCAGCGGCACGCCGATCTGGTTGGCGGCGAGGCCGACGCCCTCGGCGGCGCGCTGGCTGGCGAACATGTCGTCGATCAGCGCGGCCAGCTCGTCGTCGAAGGACGTGACCGTCTTGCACGGCTGGTGCAGCACCGGGTTGCCGACCACCGTGACGGGGCGGGCCGTGCCGCGCTCGCGGTGGGCGGCCTCACGCTCCTCCGCGTCCGTCACGTCGTCGGTGAATGCGGTCTGCTCGGTCTCCTGCTGCGACATGGTCCGTCGTACGCCTTCCTGGGGCTTCTCCAAAGCTCAATAGCCCATCAAGGGTACGTGCCCGCGCGAGTGTCAGCAGACCTCTTCGAGATCGCGCCAGTCCCGGGTGTCCGGGCTGTCGGCGACCCAGCTGTCCAGCAGGCCGCGCACCAGACCGACGGGGGCGGCGATGCCGCACTCCCGCTCGGGGGCCCAGAGGGCACCGGGGGTGCGGTGGCTGAGGTGGCCGGGGTGGCCGGGTTCGCCCTGGTCGTGCGGGTCGCGTGAGGCGTCGGAGCCGTCGTCGGTCGGCATCCGGCTCTCGGAGCAGGTGCGGCAGAGCAGCCGTACGGAGGACGACCAGTCCTCGGCGGCGTATCCGGCGTCGGCGGCGAGCTGCTCGAGGGCGTCGCGGTCCGACTCGGTCGCCGCCTCCAGCAGGACGAGCCAGGTCGGCACGGGCGAGGGCGCCCACAGCTCGATCTCGTCGAAGACGGGGTACGTGGCGCCGTCGGCGGTGCGCCGCTCGCCGTGCGGGACGCCGTCGTGGAGCACGACCTCGCCCCAGCGGCGGCCGGAGGACGGCAGCGGGATGCTCAGCACCTCGATGCGGGCCGGGTCGATCCGGCGGCCCCACACCACCTCCGCCTCGCCCTCGGGGGAGAGCCGCACCGCGGAGCTGCCCAGCTCCATCTCGACGGGGCCGGTGCCGGCGGGGTCGGGGCGCAGCCCGTACGCCTGCCAGGCGCGGCGGGCGAGGGGCCAGTCCTGCAGGGCGGTGGCGGCGATGCCGACGTTCCACCAGTCGGGGGCGCCGGGCGCGCGGTCCAGCAGGGCGACGGCCCGCAGGCCGGTGGTGCGGGCCTGCTCCCAGTCGTGCCGGAACTTGTGCAGCAGCGCCAGGTTGTACCAGGACTCCGAACGCCAGGGCTCCAGGTCGGCCGCACGGATGAGCAGCGCACCGGCGTCCTCGTACCGCCCGTCGCTGATCAGCGTGAACGCCCGGTCGGTCGCCTGCCGCCAGGTGGCGGACGGCCGATGCCGTGCCCTGCCGAAGATCCTCAAGGTGTCCCGCCTGCCGTTCGCGTTCGCTGGTGCTCCACGGTGCCCCGTCCGTTCCCCCACGTCCCGTGCTCAGCGGTGCTCATCAGTCCTCCTTGCCATCGGCAGGGCCTGTCACACACGGCCGGGCTTGTCGGTTTGGCAGCATCGGCGCCATGGTGCGCCTCTTGAGCGCTCTGCGCCCCTGCGGGCATCCAACCATGCCCCTTGGTGCGCCCGCTCATTACCGGTGGGTTCACTGCCCGGCCCGGGCAACGACCCTGGTCAGCGCCTCGACCACGCGAGGGTCGTATTCGTGCGCGGTATCGAGGCGTAACCGCTCCAGCGCCTGCAGCCCACGGCCCACGGCCGTACCGCCTCCGGCCAGGTCCTCGTAGGCGTTGGCCGTACGCACGATGCGTCCCGCGAGCGGCTGTTCCCGGTACGGATCGGCCTGCCCCTCCACGATCCGCGCGACTTCCTCGGGGGCACCCGTACGGCGTACGACCTCCGCTCCGAGCAGGGCGATCCGGCGGCGTTCCACCTGATCGAGGGACGAGGTGGCACCGCCGGGCACGGGGTCGACGAGGGAGAGCTGGCCGATGTCGTGCATCAGGGCGGCGTGTTCCAGGGCGGCCAGCGCCCTTCCGCCCAGGCCGAGTTCGCGTCCCATGGCGTGGCTGAGCGCGCTGACCCGGCGGGCGTGCCCCGCCGGGGTGTAGCCGGCGACCTCGGTGGCCCGGGCCAGCGAGGCGATGGTCTCCCGGTGGGTGGACCGGATCGCGGCGTGCCGGCGGAAGGCCGTCTGGGTCAGCAGCAGCGGCACCCCGCACACCGGCAGCGCCCACAGCCCGGCGGCCTGCTCCGCCTGCGCGAGCACGACCCCGCCGGCGCACACGGCCGAGCCGACGCCCGGCAGGACGGCCAGTTCGTCGCGGAGGACGGAGGCGAAGGGATGGCCTGCGCGGGCGGCGCCCAGCACGGCGGCCAGCACCGCGTCGCAGAGGATCGTGCTGGCCAGCAGCAGGACGGCGTAGCCCGGATGGCCGCCGCTGCCGCCGTACAGCGGCTGCGCGGTCGCGGCGGCGAACGCCACCGTCAGCACGCGCCGTGCCGCCGCGTCGCGTGGCGCACCCCTCAGCTGCCCGGCGATCACCGCGGCGACGGAGACCGCCACCACGACCGCCACCGCCTCGGCCGCGAGCAGTGCGTAGGCCAGGGCGCCGGCGAAGGCGACGGGAGCGGCCTCGCGGCCCTCGGGCTCCGGGATCCGGAAGGCCTCGCCGACAACGAGCAGCGCGCCGAACGCGGCGGCCGCCGCGGGATCGGCGACGCCGTGCACCGCCGTCCAGACCGCGGCGGCACCGCCCACGGCGAGCGCGAGCCCGTGGACGGCGAACACGACGGAGGGCGTGCGCCTGCGGTGACGCCGGTGGTCGCCGCCGCCGCGGCGTGCGGAAACGCTCACGGGCGCGGCTCGGGGGTACGGCGGGGCGGGGCCTCGCGGCGGGCGTGGCGCCGGGCCTGGGCGGGGGCGAAGGGTTCCGGCTCGTCGGCGGTGACCGCCGGGTTCCAGCCCTCCCGGCGGACGGCGCGGACCAGGGCCTGCACCATCAGCGGGTCGAAGTGGCTGCCGGCGCAGCGGCGCAGCTCCCCCAGCGCGTCGTCGACACCACGGGTGGCCTGGTACGCGCGGGTGGAGGTCATCGCGTCGAAGGCGTCCGCCACGGCCACCAGCCGCGCGGAGGACGGGATGGCCTCGCCCGCCAGGCCGTACGGGTAGCCCGACCCGTCCAGGCGCTCGTGGTGGTGGAGGATCGCGGTGCGGGCGTCGTCGAGGAAGGCGATGCCGCGCACCATCTCGTGGCCGTAGCCGGGGTGCAGCTCGATGATCCGCCGCTCCTCGGGGGTGAGCGGGCTGTCCTTGCGGAGCACCCGGGTGGGCACCCCGAGCTTGCCGATGTCGTGCAGGATGCCGGCCAGCCGCAGGGCCTCCACCCGCTCGGGCGGCAGACCGATCTCGCGGGCGATCAGCGCCGACGCCCGGCCGACGCGCTCGCTGTGGCCCCGGGTGTAGCGGTCCTTGATCTCCACGGCCTGCACCAGTGCCCGCACCGTCGCCTGGTGCGCGGCCCGCTCGCGGCGGGCCTGGCCCACGACCCAGCGCGCGATGTGCGTCGGCAGCAGGGCCAGGACCGCGGCCACCGCCCCGTACGGGCCCTGCCAGAGCACCGCGGCCATGAGCCCGACCAGGCCGTAGGTGAGGTGCGGGGCGAGCGGCTCCAGCAGGGACTCCCGCCAGGCCGCGGAGGGGGCGGTACGCTCGGCGGTGATCAGCACGCCGGCGGTGAGGGCCGCGGAGAACAGGCAGAACGCGAGGACGGCAGCGAGCGCGGGCACCAGCAGCCCCGGCAGCCGCGCGAAGGCGCCGTCCCCGAAGGCGGTGCGCACCTGGGCCGCGGCGGCCGTCGCCAGGGCGAGTTGGGCGGCGTGCCACACGCGGCGCACCGGGCCCGGCTCGCCGCGGACGGGCGCGAGCAGCCCCCCGGGCACCGCGACGAGTGCGGCCGCGCCCGGGGGAAGCAGGAGCGCGGCCGCGAAGAGCACCGGGGGCAGTGACGCCCCCGTGCGTTCCCCCGCCGCGTAGAGCACCGCCAGTACGGCGGCGGTCGCCCAGGGGGTTCCCTCGCGGGGGCCCGTGACCAGGGCGCCGCACGCCGACACCACGACGACCGGGATGTAGACCCGAGCCGCCACGGGGAGCATCCGGACCGCCCGCTTCGCACGCACCCCACCGAGGCTAGGGGCGCGGGGGGCCCCCCCGGGGGGGGCGGGCCCGGGTGGCCCCCGCGGGGGGTGCCCGGGGTCCAGGGGGGTAGGGGGGCGGGGAGACGGGGGCGGACCCGGCGGGGC
>NZ_JBHYMQ010000021.1:46134-120899 GCF_042742985.1 Streptomyces sp. NPDC058864
TGTCCCCCCGACCCCCCCCGGGGTCCACCCGCCCCCCCCGCTCCCCCCCCCCCCCCCCGCGGCTCGGGGCGGGCCCGCCGCCCGGGGGGCGCGCGGCCGCGATTCCCGCCTTCGGGTGATCCCGGGTGACCTGGCGGTACGGTGCGCGTCAGACGGTCGGCGAACCGGTCGGCGCGCTGCCGCCGTCCGCCGGCTCCGGCACCGGCGCCACCTCGCCCGCACGGATCAGCTCGATCCGCGTGAGCACCTTGGAACGCAGGTCCGTCGGTACGTCGTCGTGCCCGCAGCAGCGCTTGACCAGCTTCTTGACGGCCTGCTCGAGACCGTACTTCTCCAAGCAGGGGTGGCACTCGTCGAAGTGCTGCTTGAACTTGGCGCAGGCGTCGTCGGACATCTCGTTGTCCAGGTACTCGTAAAGGTGTTCGAGTACCTCGGAACAATCCGTCTCATGCGGGTTGCCGCAGCTCATGTGCCCGAGCCCTTCTCGTCTCCCGCGCCCGCCGGGACGAGCCCGCGCTCCCGCGCGTAGTCCTCCAGCAGCGAGCGCAGCTGCCGCCGCCCCCGGTGCAGACGGGACATCACCGTACCGATGGGGGTTCCCATGATGTCGGCGATCTCCTTGTAGGCAAAGCCCTCGACGTCCGCAAGATAGACCGCGATCCGGAATTCCTCCGGGATCGCCTGCAGCGCCTGCTTCACGTCCGAGTCGGGAAGGTGGTCCAGGGCCTGGGACTCCGCGGAGCGCAGACCCGTGGACATGTGCGACTCGGCGCGGGCCAGCTGCCAGTCCTCGATCTCCTCCGTGCCGCTGCGCTGGGGCTCGCGCTGCTTCTTGCGGTAGGAGTTGATGAAGCTGTTGGTGAGGATGCGGTACAGCCACGCCTTCAGGTTGGTGCCCTCACGGAACTGGTGGAACGACGCGTACGCCTTCGCGTACGTCTCCTGCACCAGGTCCTCGGCATCGGCCGGGTTGCGGGTCATGCGCAGCGCCGCCGAGTACATCTGGTCCAGGTACTCCAGGGCGTCCCGCTCGAAGCGCGCGCTGCGCTCGACGTCGGACTCCGGAGTCACCTGCACCTCAGGCACCTCGGACGGGCTGTCGTCGTTGCCGCTGACCGGACCCACCTCCTCCACGACGGTCACGGGGCCGTAAGCGGACCCCACGCCATCGGAGGATATCCCGGGCGGGATCGGCGCGCTGTTCCTGTTCGCCCCGCCCGTCGACGGCCACTCCGGCCACGACAGGTACGGCGCCTCGGCACGCGCGCGGCACTCGGCTCTGACCATCCGGCTGCCTTCCTCACTGTGCGTACGTTCTTTCGTGCGGACGCTACGCACAACACGGGCCACGCACCCCTCATTCCCGAAGCGGGGGCAGTTCCTCCAGCCAGCTCAGCACCGCGTCGGTGATGACGCTCAGTGCTGCCTCCTGGGTGAGGTCCGCGGACTTCGGCACCGCGAACCCGTGGTCGCCGAACGGCACCCCGACCGGTTCGTACCCCTCGGGGAACTCCTCGGGCCGGCCGAAGGGGTCGCGCCCACCCTGCACGACCAGCAGGTGCACGCCCTTGAGCGCCGCCGCGAGGAGCTCGTCCTTGCGCGACTTCTCCGGCTTGCCCGGCGGGTGCAGCGGGAAGGAGAGCGCCAGCACCGCGACCGCGCCCAGTTCCGCCGCCGTACGGCAGGCCACCCGGGCCCCCGCGCTGCGGCCGCCGGCGACCACCGGCAGACCCGGCCGCGCCAGCGCCGGCCACAGCGCCGTCCACGCGGCGTCCAGGGTCTTCGGCGCGGGCGCCAGCTTCCTGCCGGCCACCCGCCAGGGCTGCTCCACCAGCGCGACCGTCCAGCCGCGCGCCGGCAGCGTCGCGGCCAGGGCCTGCAGGTCGCGTGCCTCGACACCGCCTCCCGCGCCGTGGCCCAGCGCCACGACGGCCCGGGGACGGCGGGCCCGGTGCCAGGTGACGCGGGCGTCGCCGACGGGCGTCGGCACGGTCTCCATGATCTCGCTCACAGCGCCAGTCTGGCACCGCGGGCGGTCAGAACAGCGTCGCCTCCTCGGGCGCCTCGATCGGCTCGACCAGCTCCGGCCCGTTGTTGCGGACGTTGCTCACCTCGGTGCGCACCGGGTGGGCGCGCAGCAGGCCCGGCCGCGGCGGCACGAGCAGGTGGCGCAGGTCCTCGACGTCGGTGCGCGCGGGGTCGAGCCAGTCGTCCCAGTGGTCGGGGGTGATCCACAGCGGCATGCGCGGGTGGATCCCGGCCAGGGAGCGCGGGCCGCCGGGGCGCTCGTCGGCGTCGGCGAAGGGCTCGGTCTCGGCCTCCGTCGTGATGACGGTGCAGGTGACCCACCAGGCGCGCGGGTGCTCGTCGGGCAGGGTGCGGTCGCGCCAGAACTCGTACAGCCCTGCCATCGCGAAGACCGAGCCGTCGACGGGGGTGACGAAGTACGGCTGCTTGCGGGGCCGCTTCTTCTTCCCCTGCTCCTCCAGCTGCCGCTCGTCCTTGCCGGTGACCCACTCGAAGTAGCCGTCGGCGGGCAGCAGGCAGCGGCGCGAGGCGAAGGGGCGGCGGTAGGACGCCTTCTCGTGGACGGTCTCGGCCCGCGCGGTGATCATCTTGACGCCGACGTCGGGGGTCTTGGCCCAGCTCGGCACCAGCCCCCAGCGCAGCGCGCGCAACTGGCGCACGACCTCGCCCGTCTCCTTGTCCGGCCGTTCCAGCACCGCGTAGGTGCCGTCGGTGGGCGCGACGTTCCAATTGGGGTCCAGCGCCTCGACGGGATCCCATTTCTGCACGTCGAACAGCCCGACCAGTTCCTCGGGCCGCCGGCTCGCTGCATATCGACCGCACATGAGTGTCAGATTGCCACGGCGCGGACACAGCCGGGCGTCGTATGGTGCGGAACCGTGCAGCTCATCGATTCCCTCCTCGGCACCCAGCCCGCACCGCCCTCCTGGCTGGTGGGCCTCACCGCGGCCGTCGCCCTGGCCGCGGTGCTGCCGCACGCCCTGTGGCGGGTGTCCCGCAACGCGATCACGATCGCCCACGAAGGCGGCCACGGCCTGGTCGCCCTGCTGTCGGGACGCCGGCTGCAGGGCATCCGGCTGCACTCGGACACCTCGGGGCTGACCGTCTCCCGCGGCAAGCCGTACGGACTCGGCATGATCCTCACCGCGGCGGCCGGTTACACCGCGCCGTCCCTGCTGGGCCTGGGCGGGTCCCTGCTGCTCGCGGCGGGGCACATCACGGCACTGCTGTGGGGGGCGACGGCCCTGCTGCTGGTGATGCTGGTGATGATCAGGAACGCGTACGGGGTACTGACGGTGTTCCTGACCGGCGGCCTCTTCCTGCTGGTGTCCTGGCTGACCGAGCCCGCCGTGCAGGCCGCGTTCGCCTACCTCGTGGTGTGGTTCCTGCTGTTCGGGGGCGTGCGTCCGGTGCTGGAACTCCAGCGCAAGCGGCGCGGCGGCGAGGCCCCGGGCTCGGACGCGGACCAGCTGGCCCGGCTGACGCACACCCCGGCGCCACTGTGGATGCTGTTGTTCTACGCGGTGGCCCTGCTGTCGCTGTTCGGTGGCGGCCGCTGGCTGGCGGGTCTGTAGCCCTTGCGAGCGGGTAACTGTTTCCTTCAGGTTTCGTCCGCTTTGTGAGCGATTCGCCTTCTGCTTGAGCCACTACGCTTGGGGCCATGACCGGTAACCCCGCGCACACCGCCCTGTGGCCAGCGCCGCTCGCGTCCGCCCCCGTCCACGCGACGGTCACCGTGCCCGGATCCAAGTCGGTCACCAACCGCGCCCTGGTGCTCGCGGCGCTCGCCTCCGAGCCGGGCTGGTTGCGCCGCCCGCTGCGCAGCCGCGACACCGTGCTGATGGCCGACGCGCTGCGCACCATGGGCGTCCAGATCGACGAGGTGGTCAACCCCTACGGCGGCGAGGCGTGGCGGGTCATCCCGGCCGGGCTGCACGGGCCGGCCTCGGTCGACGTCGGCAACGCCGGCACGGTGATGCGGTTCCTGCCGCCGGTCGCCGCGCTCGCCGACGGCCCGGTGCACTTCGACGGCGACCCGCGCAGCCACGAACGCCCGCTGAACGGCGTCATCGACGCGCTGCGCTCGCTGGGCGCCCGCATCGACGACGAGGGCCGCGGCGCGCTGCCGCTGACCGTGCACGGCGGCGGGGCGCTGGACGGCGGCCCGGTGTCGGTCGACGCGTCCTCGTCCTCGCAGTTCGTCAGCGCCCTGCTGCTGTCCGGCCCCCGCTTCAACCAGGGCGTCGAGGTACGGCACACCGGTCCGACGCTGCCGTCGCTGCCGCACATCAAGATGACGGTGGAGATGCTGCGGCGCGCCGGCGCCAAGGTGGACACCCCGGAGAACGGCGGCGAGCCGAACGTGTGGCGGGTCGACGCGGGCGCGCTGCTCGGCGTCGACCTCACCGTCGAGCCGGACCTCTCCAACGCCCAGCCCTTCCTCGCCGCCGCGCTGGTCACCGGCGGCCGTGTGGTCATCCCCGACTGGCCGCACCGCACCACCCAGCCCGGTGACGCACTGCGCGAGCTGTTCACCCGGATGGGCGGTTCGTGCGAGCTGACGGACGCGGGCCTGGTCCTCACCGGCTCCGGCCGGATCCACGGCATCGACGCCGACCTGTCGGAGGTCGGCGAGCTCACCCCCGGCATCGCGGCGGTCGCGGCGCTCGCCGACTCCGAGTCGGTGCTGCGCGGCGTGGGCCACCTGCGGCTGCACGAGACCGACCGGCTGGCCGCGCTGAGCAAGGAGATCAACGAACTCGGCGGCGACGTCACCGAGACCGCGGACGGACTGCGCATCCGGCCGCGGCCGCTGCGCGGCGGCGTCTTCCACACGTACGACGACCACCGGCTGGCCACCGCGGGCGCCGTCCTGGGCCTGGCCGTCGACGGCGTCCGGGTCGAGAACGTGGCGACCACCGGCAAGACCCTCCCCGACTTCCCCGAGATGTGGACGGCCATGCTGGGCACGGCACCGGCGGCCCCCGCGTCCCCGGTGCGGGCCTGAACCATGCGGCGCTACGGCAAGCACACCGACGAGGACGACGTCCGGGTCCGCCCGAACCGCAAGGGGAACCGTCCCCGCACCAGCATCCGGCCCAAGCACGAGGACGCGGAGGAGGGCTTCGTCCTCACCGTCGACCGGGGCCGCGTCACCTGCCTCGTCGAGGACCGCACGGTCACCGCGATGAAGGCCCGCGAGCTGGGCCGCAAGGGCATCGTGGTCGGCGACCGGGTGGGCATCGTCGGCGACCTGTCCGGGGAGAGGGACACCCTGGCGCGCATCGTCCGCGTCGAGGAGCGCAGCTCCGTGCTGCGCCGCACCGCGGACGACACCGACCCGTACGAGCGGGTGGTCGTCGCCAACGCGGACCGGCTCGCCATCGTGACCGCCCTCGCCGACCCCGAGCCGCGGCCCCGGCTCATCGACCGCTGCCTGGTGGCCGCCTACGACGCCGGGCTCGAACCGCTGCTGGTGCTCACCAAGTCCGACCTCGCGCCCGCCGGGCCGCTGCTGGAGACCTACGCGCCCCTGGGCGTCCCCTATGTGGTGACCAGCCACGAGAACTTCGACGCCGCGGCGACCGAGGCCGTGCGCGAGCACCTCAAGGGCCGCGTCACCGCCTTCGTCGGGCACAGCGGCGTCGGGAAGACCACCCTGGTCAACGCCCTGGTGGAGCGTCAGCGCGCGACCGGCCACGTCAACGCGGTCACCGGGCGCGGCCGGCACACCACGACCTCCGCTCTGGCGCTGCCGCTGCAGGCCGAGGAAGGGTGGGTCATCGACACCCCCGGCGTCCGTTCCTTCGGTCTGGCCCACATCGACCCCTCCCGGGTCATCCACGCCTTCCCCGACCTGGAGCCGGGCACCGCGGACTGCCCGCGCGCCTGCAGCCACGACGAACCCGACTGCGCGCTGGACGCCTGGGTCGCGGACGGGCACGCCGAACCCGCCCGGTTGTTCTCGCTGCGGCGGCTGCTCGCGACGCGTGAGCGCAAGGAAGGGGACTGAGGCGCCATTTCCGGGCATGCTGTGTGATGATCGCTCATCGACACACGGAAACGGGAGGGCGTTCGATGGCCTGGCTCCTCGTGGTGGTCGCTGGACTCCTCGAAACCGGCTTCGCGGTCTGCCTCAAGCTCTCCCACGGGTTCACCCGCCTGTGGCCGACCATCGCGTTCTGCGCCTTCGCGCTGGGCAGCTTCGGCCTGCTCACGCTCGCCCTGAAGAAACTGGACGTCGGGGCCGCCTACGCGGTGTGGACGGGCATCGGGGCGTCCGGGACGGCGATCTACGGCATGGCCTTCCTCGGTGACGTCGTCTCGACCCTGAAGCTGATCTCCATCAGCCTGGTCGTCCTGGGCGTCATCGGGCTCCAACTCTCCGGCTCCACCCACTGATCCGGCGCCCTCGCCGGTCCGCGCCGGACCGGACCGGTCCGCGCTCGTCACCAGCCGCGCTGGAGCAGTCCCCGGACCAGCCGGGCGACCCGCCGGCACGCCTCCTCGTCGGAAGCCGCGGGCGCGAGGACGTAGGAGACGGTGACCCGCACCGCGGTCCCGCAGGCCCAGTCGGCCTCGGCCTGGTCGAGCTTGGGGAACCGCCGCCCCAGTACGGTCACGGCGCGCATCCGGAAGGCGTCGAGGACCTCGGCCGGGGCGAGAGGGGTGTCGTCCTTGCGCAGCCGCCGGCCCGGGAGCCGCGGCAGCGGCACCGGCACGACGGCTGCCGCCGGGACCCGGTCCCCGCGGCAGCCGGTGAGCACCGCGCGCACCAGCGGGCTGCGACGGGCGCTGTGCAGGGTCCAGGCGGTCGCCGCGGCGAAGCAGTCGCCGGCGTCGGCGCCCTGCCGCCCGGCGGCCTCCAGGGCGCGCTCCGCGCCCGTCAGGAACGCCTCGGCCTCCCGCCGCGCCAGAGCGCGTGCGAGCCCCTCCTTGGTGCCGAACTCGTTGTAGAGGGTCTGCCGCGACACCCCGGCGGTGGCCGCGACGTCCACCATCCTGACCGTCGCCCACGACCGCTGCACAAGGGCGGACAGCGCCGCGTCCAGGAGTGATTCACGCGCTGTCGGCACGTTCGCCTCCAAGCGGTCTCAAGCGGTCTCAAGCGGTTTCGAGTGGTCTCGACCGGCACCGAGCGGCCTCAGGGAGCTGTGCGCCCAGAATTGACGCGGCGTCGGTCCGTGTCAACCCTCCCCGCGTACCCTGCGTGACCTCGACCTGTCACGATCGCTACTGTTCGCTCCATGCCGGACTTCAACGACGATCTGCGCCTCGCGCACATCCTTGCCGACGCCGCCGACGCCGCCACCATGGAGCGCTTCAAGTCCCTGGACCTCAAGGTCGAGACCAAGCCCGACATGACGCCGGTCAGCGAGGCGGACAAGCGCGCCGAGGAACTGATCCGCGGTCAGCTCGGCCGGGCCAGGCCGCGCGACGCGGTGCTCGGCGAGGAGTACGGCACGGAGGGCAGCGGACCGCGGCGCTGGATCGTCGACCCGATCGACGGCACCAAGAACTACGTCCGCGGGGTGCCCGTGTGGGCCACCCTGATCGCGCTCATGGTGCGCGGGGAACGGGGCGACGAGGGCGTGGTCGGCCTGGTGTCCGCGCCCGCCCTGGGCCGCCGCTGGTGGGCGGTGAAGGGCGGCGGGGCGTACACCGGGCGCAGCCTGGCCTCCGCCACGCGGCTGCGGGTGTCTCAGGTCGCCCGGTTGCAGGACGCCTCCTTCGCGTACTCCTCGCTGAGCGGCTGGGAGGAGCAGGGCCGCCTGGACGGCTTCCTCGACCTGAGCCGGTCCTGCTGGCGGACGCGTGCCTACGGTGACTTCTGGCCGTACATGATGGTCGCGGAGGGCGCGGTGGACATCTGCGCCGAGCCCGAGCTGAGCCTGTGGGACATGGCGGCGAACGAGGTGATCGTGCGCGAGGCCGGCGGTCGCTTCACGAGCCTGGACGGGACCCCGGGGCCGTACGGCGGGAACGCGGCGGCCTCCAACGGGCTGCTGCACGAGGAGATGCTCGCCTTCCTGAACCGCCCGTGATCCTCCGCCCCCTCGCACCACCGATCACCCTCCGCACGCCCCTTGCTGCGGACCGCGGCGCATGTGAACATGAGAATGCGTGAGCTTGTGCATTTGTGAAACTGTTCTCAAGACGGCCACGACGCAGCCCGAGGGGTATCCCATGCTCGTACGCGACGCCATGAGCACGGTCGTTCTCACGGTCGGTCCCGCCCACACCCTCCGCCAGGCCGCCCGGCTGATGTCCGCCCGACGGGTGGGTGCCGCGGTGGTACTCGATCCCGACACCTGCGGTCTCGGCATCCTGACCGAGCGCGACATCCTCAACGCCATCGGTGCGGGGCTCGACCCCGACCACGAACTCGCCGCCGCCCACACCACCACCGACGTGGTCTTCGCCGCGCCCCGGTGGACCCTCGAGGAGGCTGCCGCCGCGATGGTGCGCGGTGGCTTCCGGCACCTGGTGGTGCTGGACGACCGCAACCCGGTCGGCATGGTCTCCGTACGCGACATCGTGCGCTGCTGGCAGCCCGCGCACGCGGCCCTGACAGGCTGACGGCCGGGCCGGAACGTGGATCGGAGGGGGCCGGGTGCCTGGACGCACCCGGCCCCCTCCGGGCCTTTCGGGACGGACTCCGGTCAGCCGCGCAGGGCCTTGACGGCGGCCTCCAGCCGCTTGCCGAAGTCCTCGTCGGCGCGGCGGAAGTTGCCGATCGCGCGCTCGGCGATGTCCTCGCGCGACACCTTGGCGATGAAGCCGGAGAGGTTGGCGACCAGGCGCTCCTTCTCCTCCTCCGACATCAGCCGGTAGAGGTCGCCCGCCTGCACGAAGTCGTCGTCCTCGGCGTGCGAGGGCGCCTCGTGGTTGCCGGTGTACCCGGTGACCGCGGTGGCCGACCACAGCGGACGGCCGGTCTGCGCCGGGCCGCCGAAGCTGTTCGGCTCGTAGTTCCTTGCCCCGCCGTGGCGACCGTCGTAGAGCGCGCCGTCACGGCCGTGGGTGCGCGCCTCCGTCGCGTGCGGACGGTTCACCGGCAGGTGGTCGGCGTTGATGCCGACGCGGTAGCGGTGGGCGTCGCCGTAGGCGAAGAGCCGGCCCTGCAGCATCTTGTCCGGGGACGGGCCGATGCCGGGCACGAAGTGGGCCGGGGAGAAGATCGACTGCTCGACCTCCGCGAAGATGTTCTGCGGGTTGCGGTTGAGCTCCAGCCTGCCGATCTCGATCGGCGGGTAGTCCTCGTGCGGCCACACCTTGGTGAGGTCGAACGGGTTGAAGCGGTAGGCCGACGCCTCGGCGGCGGGCATGATCTGCACCTGCACGGTCCAGCTGGGGAACTCGCCGCGCTCGATGGCCTCGCGCAGGTCGCGCTGGTGCGAGTCGGGGTCCGTACCGGCGATCCGGCCGGCCTCGTCCGCGGTGAGGTTCCGGATGCCCTGGTCGGTCTTGAAGTGGTACTTGACCCAGAAGACCTCGCCCGCCCCGTTGTTCCACTGGTAGGTGTGCGAGCCGTAGCCGTTCATGTGGCGGTAGCTCGCGGGGATGCCGCGGTCGCCGAACAGCCAGGTCACCTGATGCGTCGACTCCGGGGACAGGCCCCAGAAGTCCCAGACGTTGTCCGCCTCCTGGGAGCCGGTGTACGGGTCGCGCTTCTGGGTGTGGATGAAGTCGGGGAACTTGATCGCGTCCTTGATGAAGAACACGGGGGTGTTGTTGCCGACGAGGTCGTAGTTGCCCTCCTCGGTGTAGAACTTCAGCGCGAAGCCCCGGGGGTCGCGCACCGCGTCGGGCGCGCCGAGGTTGCCTGCCACGGTGGAGAACCGCAGGAAGGTCTCCGTCTGCTTGCCCACCTCGGAGAGGAACGCCGCCCGCGTGTACTTCGTCACGTCCGCGGTCACGGTGAAGGTGCCGTACGCGCCGGCGCCGCGGGCGTGCACCACGCGCTCCGGGATGCGCTCGCGGTTGAAGTGCGCGAGCTTCTCCAGCAACTGCTGGTCCTGGACCAGGACCGGCCCCCCGAGGCCCGCGGTCTCGCTGTTCTGGTTGTCCGCGACCGGGGCGCCCGCCTCCGTGGTCAGCGGGCCGGTCTCCTGATCCGTCACGTGCCTCTCCCTGGGTTGGTGCTGTGCCGTGGCCTTCTCCGGATGCGATCCTACGATAGACAGAGTCCAAGTCAAGAAGAGGGCCAAACTCGTACTCGGTCGGAACACGGACTGTCACTGTTAAGCTGTTCGCATCCCACTGATAGGTGAAATGGAATGAGTGACCTGCTGGAACGACTGCGCGGCCGCGGATGGCGCATGACCGCGCAGCGGCGCGTCGTGGCCGAGGTCCTGGACGGCGACCACGTCCACCTGACCGCCGACGAGGTGCACGCCCGGGCGGCGGCCCGGCTGCCGGAGATCTCCCGCGCGACCGTCTACAACACCCTGGGCGAACTGGTGTCGCTCGGCGAGGTCATAGAGGTCGCCACCGACGGCCGTGCCAAGCGCTACGACCCCAACGCCCACCGTCCGCACCAGCACCTGGTCTGCTCCAGCTGCGGCACCATCCGGGACGTCCACCCGCACGGCAACCCGCTGGCGGACCTGCCGGACGCGGAACGCTTCGGCTTCAGGGTCTCGGAGGTGGAGGTCACCTACCGGGGCCTGTGCCCCGCCTGCTCCTGACGCTGCGCCGCCCGCCGCACGCGTTCCGCGGCCTTCCGCACCCCCGGCTCCGGCCGGGTGCGGCCCACCCACACCGTCTCCAGCGGCACCTGGTCGGCCACCTTGGAGAGCGCCTCGAAGGCCTCCCTGGCCACCCCGGGGTCCGGGTCCACGGCCAGCGGCGCCAACTGCCGCAGCAGCCCCTCCCGCGGGACGAGCCGCCCCGCCGCGCGCACCGCGGCCCGGCGCACCACCGGCGGCCACGGGGCACGCGCCTCACGCGCCAGCCGTAGCAGCAGCGGCGCGTCCGAGGCGTCGCCGCACTCCCCCAGCCCCGTCACCAGCCCGGCAACCAGCCGCGGCGGGCTCTGCGGGCCGCAGCGCAGCAACTGCCTGCGGTACGCCAGCGCCGGGGGCTCGCCCCTGCTGTAGAGCCGCCAGCGGGCCTGGGCGCGGACGATCCGCGCCGGATCTGCCAGCGGAGCGGTCAGCCGGGCCGCCGGCACGTCGTCCGGCAGCGCCGCGACCGCCAGCTCCCGCACCGCCGCGGAGCGGGCCCACAGCAGCCGCCCCGCCTGGTCCGGGTCCATCTGCAGCAGCCGCTCGGCGCACAGCCGACGGCACACCTGATCCGGGTCGCGCAGCGCCGTGCGCACCAGGTCCCCGCGTACGAACTCGCCGAGTTCCAGGGCCAGCTCGACCCCGAACCGCCGCGTCAGCGGGTCCGCGTCGGCCGCCAGCGCACGCACCGCGCGCCGGGCCTCGGGGGCCGCCAGCACCCCGCGGTACGCCTCGGGGGTGTACGTCGCCCGGCTCCGTCCGCGCAGCCTCAGCAGCAGCCGTACGGCCGCGGCGGCCTCGTCGGGAGCGGTACGGCGCAGCAGCGCCGCCAGGGCACGGTCGCGGACCTCGTCCACCCAGTCCGCCGTCCGCAGCGCGAGGGCCGACGCCACCAGTGGCCCGCCGTGCACCGCCAGCTCCTCCACGGCCGCCTGCCGGATCCGGCCGTCCCGGTCCATAGCCGCCAGCAGCAGCCGCAGCGGCTCGCCGTCGCCCGGCGTGAGGGGCGCGCCCTGCTGCACCCGGGCGGCCCGGTCCAGCAGCAGCCACAGCCGGGGCGGCGCCGCGGCCAGCGCCTTCAGCGCCGCCGCGCGGTCATAGGCGGCGTCCTCGTCCCCGCCGGCCGCCCGCAGCTCCCGGAGCAGCCCCTCCGCGTCCGCGGCCGCGCACAGGCGACCCCACCGCGTCACATCCCTGAGTTCCGTCGGCCGCCGCTTACGCCGCCTGCGCAGCAACCCCGCCTCCTCGCGCCGCCTGAGGGCCTGTCCTCAGGATCGCGCGCCCGGGGCGGCCGGCCCAGGACCGTCCGCACCCTTTTGCCCGAACCATGCCTGGGCTGTACCGAACGCATACGAGAAGGGCCCGGAAGCCTTGGCTTCCGGGCCCTTCCCTTCAGTAGCGGGGACAGGATTTGAACCTGCGACCTCTGGGTTATGAGCCCAGCGAGCTACCGAGCTGCTCCACCCCGCGTCGTTGTGTCCTTAGGTTAACCCACCGGTCCTGAGCAGCGCAAATCGCTTCTCATGCGGAGAGCTCGTGCTCCAGGGCATCGGTCAGCCGGGCCGCCCGCTCGGCCACCTCGGCGGGCCCGCACTCCACGGCGCGAGCGCACCACGCCTGGGCGTCAGCGAGCTGTCCGTGCCGCGCGGCCAGCAGGGCCAGCCGCAGCGCGGCGCGCCCGTGCCCCGCGTCGGCGGCACGGGTCCACCACAGGGCCGCCTCCGGCTCCGCGCCCTCGCGGGCGAGGAGCAGCCCGAGGTTGAACGCCCCGTTGCGGCTGCCGCCCTCGGCGGCCTCCCGGTACCAGTGGGCGGCGTCCACGACGTCCCCGCGCTTGGCGGCGCACATGCCGAGCCGCACCTGGGCACGGCGGTGCCCCTGGCCGGCGGCGCGGGCGTACCACTCCTCGGCCTCGGCGGCGGCCTCCTGCGTCTCCTGGGCGTCCAGCAGCGCGCCGAGCCGGAAGGCGCCTTCCGGGCTGCCACTGCCCGCGGCGCAGCGCAGGTGGCGCTCGGCGCCGTGCGCGTCGCCCTCCTTCTGCAGGGCGATGGCCACCTGGAGCGCGGCCTCGCCGTGGCCGCTGGCCGCGGCGCGCTCGTACCAGCGCCGGGCGGTGACCTCGTCGCCCCGCCCGGCGAACAGGATGCCGAGGTTGAAGGCGGCGTCCACGCTGCCCGCCTCCGCGGCCTTGGAGAACCACGGCTCGGCGCCCGCGGCGTCGCCGCGCTGCAGCAGCAGCACGGCGAGCGCGTTGGCGGCCTCGCGGTGGCCGGTGTAGGCGGCCTTGCGGTACCACTGCTCGGCCTGGGCCGTGCGGCCCTGGCCGGCGCAGAGCAGACCGAGGTTGAAGGCACCGTTGACGTCCCCCGCCTCCAGGGCGGCCCGGTACCAGCGCTCTGCGGTCTGGGTCTCGCCCTCCTGGGCGTGCAGCGCGCCCAGGGCGTTGGCCGCGTTGCCGTCGCCGGCGTTGGCGGCGCGCCGCCACCAGGTGGCGGCGCCGTCGACGTCACCGGCGTCGCGCAGCAGGAAGCCGAGTGCGCAGGCGGCGCGCGGCTCCCCGTCGCGGGCGGCGGTCAGGTACCACCGCTTGGCCTCCTCGAACTCGCCGCGCTCCTCCAGGAGCGTGCCGAGGCGCAGGGCGGCCCTGCGGTGCCGGCGGGCGGCGGCCTGCCGGTACCACTGCTCGGCCTCGCGCTCCTCGCCGCGCTCGGCGCAGATGCCGGCGAGCCGGTAGGCGGCCTCGCGGTGGCCGTGCTCGGCGGCGGCGTGGAACCAGCGCTCGGCGCCGACGTCGCGCCGGTGGTCCAGGAGGTCGGCCAGTGCGTACGCGCCCAGGGTGTGCCCGGACTCGGCGGCCTGGCGCAGCCAGTACTCGGCGCCGGGCTCGTCGCCGCGCTCGCGGAAGTGCCGGCCGAGCGCGTGCGCGGCCGCGGCGGAACCGGCGACGGCGGCGATCCGCCACCAGGCGGCGGCCTCGTCGGCGTAGCCGCGCTGGTGCAGCAGCAGGCCCAGGTTGTTGGCGGCGGGGCGGTCCCCTCCGGCGGCGGCGCCGCGCAGATGGGGCTCGGCGCCCTCGAGGTCGCCGCGGCGCAGCAGCATGGTGCCCAGCACGCTCATGGCCGCAATGTCGCCGTGCTCGGCGGCCCGCCGGTGCCGCGCCTCGAGTTCGGCCTCCTCGCGGGCCTCCAGGGTCTCCTCGTCCGGCAGTTCGGACTCGATGAGGCGCTCCTCGTCGAGTCCGCCCACCCGCGGACCGGGCAGCAGGTCGGCGACGGCCGGCACGAGCGAGGACCCGGCCGCGGGCACGGTCGTCCGCCCCGCGGACCCGGTATCCCGGATCTGACGAGCGTTCAGCAGCCTTGCACCATCCCCCATGAGGTCCATCGTCGCATCACCCGTACCCGCAGTACACCTGGTATGCGGCAAACCTGCAGGGCTCAGCCGGTCCCAGTTGGTCACTTCCTAGGTCACTACAGCGTTTTGTCGACTTCCCGACATGATGCCGTCCGAAACCTCAGCGGCGCGAGTTCCCCCCTACAAGTGAAAGGGCCCGGAGTCTATTGACTCCGGGCCCTCTCCAACAGTAGCGGGGACAGGATTTGAACCTGCGACCTCTGGGTTATGAGCCCAGCGAGCTACCGAGCTGCTCCACCCCGCGTCGGTGCACCAACCGTACCACGACGCGGGGTGGGCCCCTCTCAGCCCTTCTTCTCCGCCTCCTGGGCCCGCCTCAGGGCGTCGGCGAGGTCCTTCTGGGCCTGGCCGTAGGCGCCCCAGTCGCCCTCCTTGAGCGCCTTCTGGCCCGCGTCGTACGCCTGCTGGGCGTCCTCCAGGGCCTGGGCGACCGTCGGGTTGCCCGCGGCCGGCGGCTCGGTGCCCCCGCCGCCGCCCGTCTCCGGCGGCGTCACGGGGGTCCCGCCGTCCGAGCCGAAGACGGCGTCGAGCGCCTGCCCGAGCGTGTCCTCGAACTCGGTCTGGCCGCCGTAGCTCACCAGCACCTTCTTCAGCAGCGGGTAGTTGGTGCCCGCGCCGCGGACGTAGACCGGCTCCACGTACAGCAGCCCGCCGTCGAGGGGCACGGTCAGCAGGTTGCCGTACTCGACCTCCGAGTCACCGCCCTTGAGCAGCCTGATCTTCTCCGCCACGTCGGGGTCGGAGTTGAACTGGCTCTGCACCTGCTGCGGTCCGGACACCGTGGTGTTCGACGGCAGCTTCAGCACTCTGATCGCGCCGTACTCGGAACTCTTGGCGTCCGCGTCGACCGCCATGAAGGCGCTGAGGTTCTCGCGCTTGTTCGGCGTGAACGTCGTGGTGAGCGAGAACGCCTGGTCGTTCTGGCCGGGCATCTTCAGGCTCAGGTAGTACGGCGGCACCGACTTCCCGGTCCTGGCGGCCGGGTCGTTGGGCACCTGCCACACTTCACTGCCGCTGTAGAAGGTCGACGCCTTGGTGACGTGGTAGCGCGTCAGCAGCTCGCGCTGCACCTTGAACAGGTCCTGCGGGTAGCGCAGATGCGCCATCAGCGCGTCGTCGATCGCCGCCTTGGGCTTGACCGTGTCCGGGAAGGCCTTCATCCAGGTCTTCAGCACCGGGTCCTCGGTGTCCCACTGGTAGAGCGTGACCTTGCCGCTGTACGCGTCGACGGTCGCCTTCACCGAGTTGCGGATGTAGTTGACCTGGTTCTGCTGCGCCAGCACGGCGCGCTGCCCGTCGGTCAGCGAGTCCGCCGTGGTGTCGCCGAGGGTGGTGCGCGAGGAGTACGGGTAGCCGTTGCTCGTCGTGTAGGCGTCGACGATCCACACGATCCGGCCGTTCACGACCGCCGGGTAGGAGTCGCCGTCGATCGTCAGCCAGGGCGCGACGGCCTCGACCCGCTCCTTGGGCATGCGGTTGTACAGGATCTGCGAGTCGTCGCCGACGGCGCCGGAGTAGAAGATCTGCGGCTCGCCGAAGGCCACCGCGTAGGCGAGCCGGGTCACCGGGTTCTTCAGGCCGACACCGCTCTTGGCGGTGTACGTGTACGGCTTCTCACCGTTGTCGTCGGTGTAGTCGATCTCCGGCGTGGACTTGTCGCCGACGATCGACCACTGCTTGGTCTGCTCGCCGTAGTAGATCCGCTGCTGGTACGTCCCGAGGTCGCCCTTGGTCGGCAGGTTGTACTCGGTGAAGTCCGGCTCGCCGCTGGCCGTCGTGGTGGTGCCCTTGGCCGCCACCATGCCGTAGCCGTGCGTGTACTTGAAGTGGTCGTTGATCCAGCTGTGCTGCGGAATGCCCTCGAGGTTCAGCTCCCGCAGGCCCACCACGGTGTCCTGCTCCTTGCCGTCGATCGTGTACCGGTCGACGTCGAGCGTGGACGGGAAGGCGTAGTAGCCGCGGACCTTCTGCAGCTGCTGGTAGGTCGGCGAGACCACGTTCGGGTCCAGCAGACGGATGGAGGCCGCCGTGTCGGCGTCGCCGCGCAGCTGCTCCTTGCCGTCGCTGCTCGTGCCCGAGTAGTCCGTCACATCGGCGTGGTCGATGCCGTACGCCTCACGTGTGGCGTCGATGTTCTTCTGGATGTACGGCTGCTCCTTGGCGGCCTCGTTCGGCTGCACCTGGAACTTCTGCACGATCGCCGGGTAGAGGCCGCCGATCAGGATCGCCGACAGCACCATCAGGCCGAAGCCGATCAGCGGCAGCGACCAGGTGCGCCGCCACAGGGTGGCGAAGAACAGCAGCGCGCAGATGATGGCGATGGCGAACAGGATCGTCTTGGCCGGCAGGTAGGCGTTGGCGTCCACGTAGCGCAGACCCGTCCAGTCGCCCGACCTGAGGTTGCCGGACTTCACCGCCAGCGAGTAGCGGTCCAGCCAGTACGCGACCGCCTTCAGGGTGACGAACAGGCCCAGCAGCACCGACAGGTGCCCGGTCGCCGCCGCCGTGGCCCGGCCGCCCGGGGAGGTGATCCGCAGCCCCCCGTACAGGTAGTGCACCAGCGCCGCCGCCAGCAGCGACAGCACGACGGCCGCGAAGCCGAAGCTCAGCAGGAAGCGGTACCAGGGCAGGTCGAAGGCGTAGAAGGAGATGTCGACGTGGAACTGCGGGTCCTTCGTGCCGAACGACGTGGAGTTCGTCCACAGCAGCCATGTGCGCCACTGGCTGGAGGCGGACGCGCCCGCGATCAGCCCCACGAGCGCGCAGACGGTGAGCAGCACCCACTTCTTGTAGGGGGCGATGCCCATCCGGTAGCGGTCGAGGCTCTGCTGCTCCATCGACATCGCGCTCAGCGGCGGCCGGAGCCGGTGCGCGAGGTACACGTTGACGCCGACGGCCGCGGCCATCAGCAGGCCGAAGACGAAGAACAGGCCGACCTTGGTCCACAACGTGGTGGTGAAGACCGAGGAATAGTGGACGGAGCGGTACCAGAGCCAGTCGGTCCAGAAACCCGAGAACATGACGAAGGCCATGGCCAGCACGGCCAGTGCGCCCAAGGTCATGAGCAGTGTCCGGGCTCGCCGCGACGGGCGGCCCACTCTGATCCGTGGCCCGTGCGGACCCCCGCCACGGTCCGGCATCTGGAATACCAAGGTGCGCACCTCGAAGTGTCGGTCTCCGTCGGACGCCGTCCCGGCGCCCACTGATGCAACTTACTCAGCGTTTACTCAGTTCCCCAAGGCTCCCGATTGGGGATGCGGGTCACAGAACAGGCAGGATATTGAGCATGTCCAACATCACGTCCGAGGGTGCGCCGCTCGCCGCGAACCCGCTCACCCGTGCCGTCCTGGAGATCGACGACTACGCGTCCGGCCTGGGCTGGGACCAGCCCGCCCGGCTCTTCGCCCTGGTCGACACCGCCGCGCTGCGCGCCCAGGAGCCGAAGCTGGCCGAGGAACTCGGCCTCGGCGGCGAGACGGCCGCCGGGCTGACCCCGATCGAACAGGACGAGC
Source organism: Streptomyces sp. NPDC058864 (assembly GCF_042742985.1). Taxonomy (NCBI): domain Bacteria; kingdom Bacillati; phylum Actinomycetota; class Actinomycetes; order Kitasatosporales; family Streptomycetaceae; genus Streptomyces; species Streptomyces sp. NPDC058864. Next base: position 63,818 of record NZ_JBHYMQ010000021.1, read on the forward strand.
TCCCGCCGGGTGCCGCGCTGGACGAGTTCCTCGCCACCATCGCCTGGCCCGGAGTCGTCAGCGGCTGCGCGCTCACCGTGGAGCGGCTGATGCTGCCGCCGTCCGCGGAGGAGTCCATCCCGGAAGGGCTGGACGACGCCGCGCTGGCCCGGTGGGTCGCCGGGCACCCCGACCGCCAGGAGGTCCGCATGACGGTGGGCGTCCTGCGGGACGGCTCCCGTGAGTCCGCGGTGCGGCTGCGCGAGAAGGACTCCCCCACCGAGGTGCTCACCGGCTCCGCGCTGGTGCCGGGGCTGGCCGAGGCCCTGGCCGCGACCTTCGAGGACTGACGCGCCGACGGCCCCGGGGAGCGCCCCGGGGCCGTCGGACCGTACGGACGCCTCCGGGCTCAGCCCGTCGTGCAGGAGGGGAGGGCCGACGTCCTGCCCTCGCGGATGTCCTTGAGCGCGTCCATGGCGTCGTCGATGGTCTTCACCTTCACCAGGGTGAGGCCGCTCGGGGTGTCGGCCGCCGCCTCGGCGCAGTTGTCCGAGGGGGTGAGGAAGTACTCGGCGCCCTTCTGCCGCGCGCCGATGGTCTTCATGTCTATTCCGCCGATGGGGCCGACCTTGCCCTCGTCGTCGATCGTCCCGGTGCCCGCGACGAACTTGCCGCCGGTGAGGTCCTGCGGGGTGAGCTTGTCGACGATGCCCAGCGCGAACATCAGGCCGGCGCTCGGGCCGCCGACGTCCGCCAGCTTGATGTCGATCTTGAACGGGAAGGTGTGCTCGACCCCGGCCTGGATGCCCACGACCGCCCGGGCCTCGCCGTCGTCGTCCGACTTGGCCGTGGTGATGGTCACGTCCCGGGTGGCGTCGCCCTTAGCGCCCTTGGGCACGACCGTGAAGACCACCTTCTGCCCCGGCTGGTGCTTGGTGACCAGCTCCGCGACGTCACCCGCCGCCTTGACCTGCCGCCCGTCCACGGCCTTGACCACGTCGCCGGCGTGCAGTTCGCCCTCGGCAGGGGCGCCCTTGACCACGGCGGCGACGATCACCCGGGAGCCGACGGGTATGCCGAGCTCCTCCAGGGCCGCGACCTTCGCGCTGTCCTGGGACTGCGTGAACTCCTCGGCGTTCTCCTGGTCGGCCTGCTCGGCCGTCTGCCCCTTGGGGTAGAGGGTGTCGTGCTCGACGACCTTCTGGTCGTGCGCCAGCCAGCCGACGACCGCCTCGAACAGGTTCATCGAGTAGTCCGCGCTCGTCACCCGCACCGTGGTCATGTTGAGGTGACCGCTGGTCGGGTACGTCTTGTGCCCCGAGATCTGCAGCACCGGATCCCCGCCGTGCGACCCGAGCGTGTTCACCGTGGGCCCCGGCGACATCTCCGCGTACGGGACGGGCCACAGCAGCGCGACGCACAGCAGCGCTACCAGGGTCAGGGTCGAGGCGAGCAGCGTCGCGGTGCGGCGTGGCATGGAACGACAGTACGGTACGGGACCGGCAGCCGCCCCGTGGGGCCTCAGGCCGGTCCGCCCGATCCGGTGCGCTGCATCGCCTCGCGGAAGCGCTCGTAGTCGGCGAGCGAGGCGCCGTCCCCGGTGGAGCGCGTACGCGCCGCCCAGCTTCCCCAGACGGCCGCGGCGATCGCGGCGACCAGCGGGATGAGCAACCATGCGAGCGCTGCCACTTCGGCCTCCTGGACGCGCATGCCGATCAAGAACTATGAGCAGACTAATCTTCTGCTGCTACAACGTTCAGAGCGGGTCGCAGGTTACGCAACCGCAGGTGGGCCACCCAGTGGGCGGGCCCCCGGGCCGCCGGGGGGAAAGACCGGTGCGGACCCCGTGCGCGGCGGTCAGTGGGCGCAGGCGCCGACCCACTCCTCGGTCCCGTCGGCGAAGGCCTGGTGCTTCCAGATCGGCACCTCGCGCTTGAGGTCGTCGATCAGCCGCCGGCAGGCGGCGAAGGCCTCGGCCCGGTGCGGGCAGGACACGGCGACGACGACCGCGAGGTCGCCGACCCGCAGATCGCCCACGCGGTGGACGGCGGCCAGTGCCTTGACCGGGAAGTCCGCGGCGACCTTCTCCGCGACCCGGCGCAGTTCCGTCTCCGCGCTCGGGTGCGCCGAGTAGCCGAGCCCGGTCACCACCGCGTCCGAGGGCCCGTCGTGATCACGGACCGCGCCGACGAACAGCGCGGTGCCCCCGGCCGAGTCGTGCCCCACCGCCCGGAAGACCTCGTCCACGGACAGCTCGGTGTCCCGGACCGCGATGAGCCGGAGGGGTTCGTCGTGCGTCTGTGCCATGCGGCTCATGCTGCCCCATCGCCCGCCATGCGGAAACCCCCTTCCGGAGCGAGTTCGCGCGACGACGCTCAGACACCGCGGCGTCTGCGCGCCCTCCGCACCATCGCCGCAGTGCCCACCAGGGCGACCGTCGCGCCCGCCGCGCCGAGCGTGGCCGCGTCCTTGCGCCCCAGGCGCCGCCCGACGACGGAGTTGCGGCCGGAGACCTCCTCCAGCAGGACGGCCAGCACCTCCTCGTTGGTCCACTTCGGCCGCCAGCCCGACTCGTGCAGCCGGCTGCCGCTGACCACCCACGGGTGCATCGTGTAGGCGAGGTCGCCCGCCGGGGAGGGGGTGAGCCCCAGCCGGTGCAGCCGGGAGGCCGCGCCGAGCGCCACCGCGGGCGGCAGCTCCATGCGGCGGATGCCCGAGAGCTCCTCGACCTCCTCCTGCTCCAGCCAGCCGTCGCAGCCCACGGCCATCTCGCCGTCGACCCTCTCCAGCGCCGCGTGCTCCAGCGCCGTCACCAGGTCCTCCACGTGGCAGAACTGCCAGCAGGGGCGGCTGCCGCCCACCACCAGCAGACGCGGCGACTCGAAGTAGCGGGTGAGCGCGGTGTCGGTGCCGCCGACCAGCACGGCCGGGCGCAGCACCGTCACGTTGAGGCCGGGGTGGGCGCGCGGCGCGCGCTTGCCGAGCCGCTCGATCTCGAGCAGGTCGCCCACGAAGGACGCCTCCGCGGTCGCGCGCAGGGGCGCGTCCTCGGCGAGCGGGATGTCGTTGTCCGCGTGGGCGCCGTAGACCATGGCCGAGGTGCACAGCACCACGCGACGCACGCCCGCGGCGGCCGCCGCGGTGAGCACCGTCTGCGTGCCGCGCACGTTGAAGGCGCTGCGCGCCTTGGGGTCGGACTCCAGGTCCAGGTCGAGCGCGAGGTGGACGACGACGTCCACGCCGCGCAGCCGCTCGGCGATCGCCGGATCCCGTACGTCGAGCACCGCCCACTGGGCGCCGGGGACGTCGCCGCGGCGCTCGTCGATCGCCACGACCTTCTTGACCTGGTCGGATTCGGCCAGCCGCAGGGCCAGCTGCAGGCCGACACCGGAGGCGGCGCCGGTGACGGCGACCACAGGTCCGGCGGGGGCCCTGCCGCCGCTCCGCTCTGGGCGAACGGTCGGTTCTGGGGAACTCACCAGGTGTCTCCCACGGTTGTCTCTGGTACCGGGTGCGCGGTCCGCAACCGCGGTCCGTACGCAGCCATCCTGCCTGACGGGTGTCTAGGCTGGAGGTACAGCCCACAACACACAGAGCCGAGGAAACCGTGAGCGACATCCCATTCGGATTCGGAGTCCCTCCCGAGGAGCCCGAGGAAGGGGACGACGGCAAGAAGCCGGGCGGCTCCGGCGACAGCTCCCGGGGACCGGCCGGTCCCTTCGGTTTCGGCGGCCAGAATCCCTTCGGCGGCGGCCCGGGCGGGGACAACCCGTTCGCCGCGATGTTCGGTTCGCTGAACCCCGGCGACCTGGGCGCGGCCTTCCAGCAGCTGGGGCAGATGCTCTCGTACGAGGGCGGCCCGGTGAACTGGGACATGGCCAAGGACATCGCGCGGCAGACGGTGGCCCAGGGCACCCCGGAGGGCTCGAAGGACGTCAGCGTGGGGACCGCGGACCGGGCGAAGGTCCAGGAGGCGCTGCGGCTGGCCGACCTGTGGCTCGACGGGGTGACGTCGATGCCCTCCGGCGCCGGCTCGGCCGTGGCGTGGAGCCGCGCCGAATGGGTCGAGGCGACCCTTCCGGTGTGGAAGGAACTGGTCGACCCGGTCGCCGAGCGCGTCGGCACGGCGATGGGCGACGTGCTGCCCGAGGAGATGCAGGCCATGGCCGGCCCGCTGCTGGGCATGATGCGCTCCATGGGCGGCGCCATGTTCGGCACCCAGATCGGGCAGGCGCTGGGCACGCTCGCCGGTGAGGTCGTGGGCTCGACCGACATCGGCCTGCCGCTCGGCCCGGCCGGCAAGGCGGCGCTGCTCCCCGCCAACGTGGAGACCTTCGGCCGGGGCCTGAGCGTTCCGCAGGACGAGGTCCGGCTCTACCTGGCGCTGCGCGAGGCGGCGCACCAGCGGCTGTTCGCCCACGTGCCGTGGCTGCGGGCACACCTGTTCGGCGCCGTCGAGGGGTACGCCCGCGGTATCAAGGTGGACACCTCGAAGCTGGAGGACGCGGTCGGCCAGCTCGACCCGTCGAACCCGGAGGCGCTGCAGGACGCCCTGCAGCAGGGCATGTTCCAGCCCGAGGACACCCCGGCGCAGAAGGCGGCGCTGGCCCGTCTGGAGACGGCCCTCGCCCTCGTCGAGGGCTGGGTGGACGCGGTCGTGCACGCGGCCGCCGCCCCGCACCTGCCGTCGGCCGGGGCGCTGCGCGAGACGCTGCGCCGCCGCCGGGCGACCGGCGGCCCCGCGGAGCAGACCTTCGCCACGCTGATCGGCCTGGAGCTGCGGCCCCGCCGGCTGCGGGACGCCTCCCGCCTGTGGGCGTCGCTCACCGACGCGCGCGGCGTCGACGGGCGCGACGGGCTGTGGGCCCACCCCGACATGCTGCCCACCGCCGGGGACCTGGACGACCCCGACGGCTTCGTGCACCGCGAGCAGCTGGACTTCTCCGAGCTCGAGAAGATGCTCGGCGAGGCCGGGGCCGGTGCGGGCCACGGGGACGACAAGAGCGACGGCGAGCACGACGGCACCGACGAGGGCAAGGACGACGACGCGAAGTGAGCCTGCACGACGACGCCGTGCGCGTCCTGAAGGACTGGTCCGCGCCCGACACGGGCCAGGAGCGGCTCCGGGAGACCTACCTGGCCCACCTGGAGGCGCACCCGGACGGCGTGTGGAAGGCCTGCGCCGAGGGGCACATCACGGGCAGCGCCCTGGTGGTGGACCCGGAGCGCGGGCGGGTGCTGCTGACCCTGCACAAGAAGCTCGGGATGTGGCTGCAGATGGGCGGTCACTGCGAGCCGGAGGACACCTCGCTGGCCGCGGCCGCGCTGCGCGAGGGCGTGGAGGAGTCGGGCATCCGCGGGCTCACCCTGCTGCGTCCCGGGCCGGTCAACCTCGACCGGCACCTGACGCCGTGCGCCTGGCACCTGGACGTGCAGTACGCGGCCGTGGCCCCGCCCGGCGCGGTGGAGCAGATCAGCGAGGAGTCGCTGGACCTCAAGTGGTTTTCCTACGACGAGGTCGCCGACGTCGCGGACGGTTCCGTCCGGACGCTGCTGGCCCGCACCCGCGCGCTGCTCTGAGGCGGCGCGCGGGGCGGGACCCGCGGTGGGCACTCACCGGTTGCTGAAGATGTTGCCCTGGTTCATGCCGTGCGCGCCCTGCTGGCCGAATCCGTACTGCGCGGCGACGCCCCCGCCGAGCTGGGCGTTCTGCGGCGGCATCAGCTCGCTGGGCTGCACCAGGACGTAGCCCTGGCCGAGGAAGTTGAGCTCCCAGCCCTCGCCGGTGTTGCCGCGCCGCCGCCAGACGCCCGAGGAACTGGTCTGCGCCTGCATCTGCACCCGCAGCGAGGACGACCAGGCGACGACCGCGTCGGAGTCGGCGGAGACGTACTTGTCCGGCGTGACCGGCATGAGCAGCGGCTTGCCCGAGGTCATCAGCGCGACCTTGCCGTGCCCGGAGATGTTGAGGTTGTAGGCGCCGCTGCCGGAGACGCCGAACTGGCTGTCGACGGAGATGACCTCCCAGTGCAGCCCGGAGTCGAGCGCCAGCACATAGGCGCCGTCCACCGTCAGGCCCTCCTGGTCCACGTCGACGACGTGGATGTGCTGGGCGAGGTTGGCCAGGAAGACCGTGCCCTGCCCGGAGCAGCGCATCAGGTCCAGGCCCTCACCGGTACGGTGGCGGGCGGAGCGCTGGGCGTGGCTCTGGTACTCGCCGTCGAACTCGATCAGGCCCTGGTACGCGACCATGGCGCCCTTGCGGGCCAGGCAGTCGGTGCGGTCGTCGAGTTTGACCCGCAGCAGGTACGGGTTCTGGAGTGCGTACTGGTCCTCGGTCTGGACCTCGGTGTAGCCGAAAAGCGGGCTCTGCATGATGTCTCGCTCCCCCTCAGCCCCGGACTCGGAGGCGGTCGGTGCTGTCCTCACTGGGCTGAACGACGACGAAGCCCTGACCGGAGAAGCCGATCTGGAAGGCCTCGCCGCTGCCGCGCCCGATGAGGGCGGACGCCTTGAAGCTGCGCTTCGCCTTCGTCTTCAGCCCGCTCGACCAGGCCACCAGCGCGTCCGGGTCGACGTAGGTCTCGTCCTCGCCGCGGCCGCAGTCGACCACGACCGGGGTGCCGCGCGAGGTGACGGCCACCCAGCCGGTCCCCGAGATCCCGACGTTGAACAGACCCTGGCCGGCGAACTTGGCCAGGCCCTTCACCCGCTCCACGCCCCACTGGAGGTGGGCGTCGAAGGCGAGCAGATTGCTGCCGTTGACCGACAGCGCCTCGTTGTTGAGGTAGACGCAGACGACGTCGGCACCGTAGTCCGCGAGGTACAGCAGTCCGTCCCCCGAGCACTTCATGATCGGTGCGCCCTCGCCGGTGAGCCACTGCGAGGCCATCTGGCGGACGGCGGGCGGGTTGGGCTCGTACTGGACGAAGCCCTCGTAGGCGACCATCGAACCGGTGCGCGCGTACAGGTCCTGGCCGCTCTGCATGGCCACCTTCAGCATGCTGCTGCCGTGGTTCTCCATGCGGGCGGTGACCGGTGCCGGGGCGTACCCGGAGATCAGTGACTGGTCCATGACGGGCTCCCCCTCAGACCTCGTACGGCTGGACGATGATGAAGTTGCCCGGAGCGCCCCGGAACTGCAGGTTCACGGTCTCCCCGCTGTGTCCCGGATAGGCGTTCCTGCGCAGCCGCACCTGGCTGGAGAGCACCACCTGCGAGGCCGCCGACCAGGCGACGATCGCGTTGCTGTCGGCGTAGGTCGTCGGGGTGACCGGCAGCACCACCGGGGTGCCGTGGGTCTTGACCACCACCGTGCCCGTGCCCTGGAACTGCATGGTGAACAGGGCACCACCGGGGATGCCGTGGCCCTCGATACGGCGGACCTCGTGCTGCAGCGACTCGTCGAAGGCGAGCACGTTCTCGGCGGAGACGCAGATGGCGTCGCCCTGGAGCTCGATGGGGTGCAGGTACGACGCGTCCTCGGCGAAGAAGACCTGGCCGCGGCCGGTGCAGCGCATCAGCTGCATTTCCTGACCGGTCATGTTGCCGACGATGCGGCCGGTGAACCCGGCTCCCTTGTAGCCGAATTCGACCTTGCCCTGGTACAGCACCATGCTGCCCTGACGGGCGAGCACGGGCTGACCGCCGGCCTGGGCGAGGTCGGCGCGCATCAGCTTCGGGTTCTGCTGGGTCCAGCGCTGGCCGGTGGGCAGCTCGCGGTACTTCTGCATGGCGGCCGCCAGGCCGGCGCCCGGGGTCTGCGGAACCTGGCCGGCGTGCGGGGCCTGCGGCGGCTGGCCGAAGGCGGGCTGGCCGGGCATGCCCTGACCGGGCATCGGCGGACCGGGGACGGGCTGGCCGTACGGCGCCTGGCCCGGCGCGGGCTGGCCGTACGGGGGCTGACCGAAGGGCGGCTGACCCGGCATCTGGCCGGGGACCTGGCCCGGGGGCGCCTGCGGCGGCGGAACCTGGCCGAACGGCGGCTGGCCGGGGGGCGCCTGCGGCGGGGCCTGGGGCGGCGGCGTGGTCATCGGCGCCACCATGGTGGGGGCCGCGTGCACGGGCGCCGGGGCCGGTGCCGGAGCGGGCGGAGCGCCGAAGGCGGGTGCGGGCTGCGGCGGGGCGGGCGGCGCGGAGGCCGCCGGAGGCGCGAAGCCGGGCGCGGGGCCCGCCGGGGGCGCGAAGCCCGGTGCCGCGGCGGGCTGCTGGGGCGCGGCCTGCTGCTCCTCGGCGACCTCGCCGCCGAAGTTCTTCAGCAGGGCGTCCAGCCCGCCGTCGAAGCCCTGGCCGACGGCGGCGAAGCGCCAGACGTCCTTGAGGTAGAAGTCGGCGAGCATGACCGCCCGCTCGGTGCTGAACTCGGCACCCGTGAAGGCGTAGCGGGCGACCTCCTCGCCCCCGGCGACGATCCTGACGTAGCCCGGACCGATCTGCGACATCTGCCCGGCGCCGTCGATCGTCGCGGTGAAGCTCAGCTTCTGGATCTGCGCGGGGATCCGGTCCAGCGTCACCCGGAAGGACTCGGTGTCCCCTGCCTGCGCCCCCAGCTGCTGGATCGCCTCCTCGGGCGACTTGGGCTGGTTGTAGAAGATGAAGTAGCGGTCGTCGGAGAGCTGTTCCCCGGCGTCGAGCCCGAAGCAGCTGATGTCGAAGCCGAGACCGGGCCCGCTGATCTGCACGCCGATGTACAGATCCGTCCCTGCGGTCAGGTCACTGATCTTGGCCTTGTGGCCGCGCTGGAATTCCCTGGCCATCGCTAAGGACCGTCCCCCCATCCGTACGTACGTACTTGTTGCGTTGCGCCAGGCTAACCGCTGGCCGTGACAGGGGCTATTCCCCCGTTATTCCTCGCGTGCCGTGGGCGGGTGCGGCAACCGGGCCGCGGCGACGACGCCCTCCAGGTACCCGCGCGCGCGTTCGGTGCGCGGGTAGGACTCCAGCAGCTTCCAGAAGTCCGGCCCGTGGCCGGGCACCAGGAGGTGGGCGAGTTCGTGGAGGAGGACGTAGTCGACGACGTACTCGGGCATGCCCTGGAGCCGGTGGGACAGGCGGATGCTGCCCTCGGCCGGTGTGCACGAGCCCCAGCGGGAGTTCTGGTTGGTGACCCAGCGCACGGTCCGCGGTATCGCACGGCCGCCGAGGTACTGCTCGGACAGCTGAGCGGCGCGGGCGGCCAGCTCGTCGTCGCCGAGCCGGCGGCGGCTCTCCTGGGCGGCGAGCTTGTCGAGCATGACCGTCACCCAGCGCTTCTCCTCGGCGGCGGACATCCGGGCGGGGATGAGGACCACGGTGACGTCGCCCTCACGGTACGCCGAGACCGTCCGGCGTCGGCGGGCGCTTCGGCGTACTTCGACCGCGCTGGTCCGGAGGGCGCGCGGGGGCTGGCCGGAAAGGCTCTGGGCGGGGTCGGCGGACACGCCCCGACGTTACCCGCACCTGGTCCGGGAAGTCCCGCCCCCGGTCGCGCCCGGTGGAAAAGGAAGGCGGGAAGATGCCGAGTGCCGGTCATATCGAATGATCATTTGCTGCACCTGTGGATAACTTTCACGGTCGATCCGCGGATTACGGGCATGCTGGTCCGGTACGGAATCGGAACGGTCTCTCGATCGGGAACTCTGCCCACGGGGGTGGCGATGCGTCCCATGCTCAAGCCGGCGATGCGCCGCAGTTGGCGCAGCCGCGAAAGCCTGCAATTCGGCGTCGACCCGGCGCACGCGGTGGTCCTGGACCCGGTGGACGGCGCGGCCGCCGCCTTCCTCGACCTGCTCGACGGCACGCGCGGGCTCGGTCCGCTCGCCCGCGAGGCCGAGTCGCTGGGGCTGCGGCCCCCGCAGGCCCGGCGGCTGCTCGGGCTGCTGGCCGAGGGCGGTGTGCTCGACGACGCGACGGCGCACGCCGAGCTCTCCGAGACGATACGGCACCACTCTGCCGCGCTGGACCGGCTCCGCCCCGACCTCGCGGCCCTGTCGGTGGTGCACGCCGACCCCGGCGGTGCGGCGGACCGGATGGGCCGGCGGCGGGCCGCCCGCGTACGGGTGGCCGGGGCGGGCCGGGTCGGCGCGACGGTCGCGGCGGTCCTGTCCGCGGCGGGGGTCGGCCGGGTCGACGTGCGAGACAGCGGCCGGGTCGAGCCCTGGGACACCGCACCGGGCGGCATCCCGGCCGAGCACATCGGTGAGCGCCGGGACGCGGCGGCACGTGGTCTGGTGCGCAGGGCGGCGCCCGATCCGCGGGCGGCGGCGGTGGGCCGCCGCGGGCCGTCCGCGGCGCCGGAGCCCGGACTGTCGCTGGTGGTGGTCGCGCCGCGCGACGGCCTGGCCGCCTACGCCCCCGACGCGCAGGAGGCCGAGCCGCTGATGGCCGCCGGGATCCCCCATCTCTACGCGGGGGTGCTGGAAGGCCGGGGGGTGGTGGGCCCGCTGGTGATGCCGGGGAGCACGGGGTGCGCGGGATGCCTGGGGCTGCGGATGGCGGACGCCGACGCCGCCTGGCCGAGGGTGCTGGCGCAGCTGCGGTCCGGCCGGGGCGGGGTCCCCGCCTGCGACGTCGCGCTGGCCACCATGGTCGCCGGGCTCGCCGCGGCGCACGCCCTGGCCTTCGTCGACGGCGGGCGGCCGCCGAGCTGCGGCGGACGTGTCGAGATGGGCCTCGCCCGGCTGACGACGGAGGTACGGCCGGTGCCGGGCGACCGCAGGTGCGGGTGCGGTGCGGACACCGCGGGTGCCGGGGTGACCAACGACGCCGGAGGTTTGTGACACCGCCGGTGCCATGGTCCGGGAGGGGCGGGGGACAATGACGACGTGACCGATCGGAAAGAGGGGGCGCATGTCTGATCTTCCGCGCAAAGCGGTGACCCGTACCGCCAAGTTGGCGGCGCTCCCACTGGGATTCGCCGGGCGGGCGACGCTGGGGCTGGGCAAGCGGCTCGGCGGGCGCCCCGCGGAAGAGGTCGCCACCGAGCTGCAGGAGCGGACGGCCGAACAGCTCTTCAAGGTCCTCGGCGAGCTGAAGGGTGGTGCCATGAAGTTCGGGCAGGCCCTGTCGGTCTTCGAGGCGGCCCTGCCGGAGGAGGTCGCGGGCCCCTACCGGGCCGCCCTCACCAAGCTGCAGGACGCGGCACCGCCGATGCCCGCCCGCACCGTGCACGCCGTACTGGCCGAGCGCCTCGGCGAGGACTGGCGCGAGTACTTCACCGAGTTCGAGGACCAGCCGGCGGCAGCCGCCTCGATCGGGCAGGTGCACCGGGCCGTGTGGCACGACGGCCGCAAGGTCGCGGTGAAGGTCCAGTACCCCGGCGCGGGGGACGCCTTGCTGTCCGACCTCAACCAACTCGGCCGGGTGGCACGGCTGTTCGGGCCGCTCATCCCGGGCATGGACATCAAGCCGCTGATCTCCGAGCTGCGCGACCGGGTCTCGGAGGAGCTGGACTACGAGCTGGAGGCCCAGGCCCAGCACGCCCACGCGGTCGAGTTCGCCGACGACCCGGACGTGGTGGTGCCGGACGTGGTGCACCGCACGGACCAGGTGCTGGTCACGGAGTGGATGGACGGGGTGCCGCTGGCGGAGGTGATCTCGGGGGGCACGGCGGAGATGCGCGACCGCGCGGGTCAGCTGCTGGCGCACTTCCTCTTCGCCGGCCCGGCCCGCACCGGTCTGCTGCACGCCGATCCGCACCCGGGGAACTTCCGGCTGCTGGTCGACGACGGCCCGGCGCAGGGCTGGCGGCTGGGCGTGCTGGACTTCGGCACGGTGGACCGTCTCCCGGAGGGCCTGCCGCTGCCGATAGGGACGGCGCTGCGCCTGGCACTGGCCGACGACGCGGATTCGGTGCACTCGATGCTCAGTCAGGAGGGCTTCGTCAAGCCGACGATCGCACTCGACCCCGACGCCGTGCTGGACTACCTGCGGCCGATCATCGAACCGGCGGCGGTGGACGAGTTCACCTTCGCGCGCGGCTGGATGCGCGCGCAGGCGGCGCGGATCGCCGACCCGCGCTCACCGGCGCACCAGCTGGGCAAGCAGCTCAACCTGCCGCCCTCGTACCTGCTCATCCACCGGGTGACGCTCAGCACCATCGGGGTGCTGTGCCAGCTGGCGGCCACGGTCAGGCTGCGGGACGAGCTGCTCGAGTGGCTGCCCGGCTTCTCCGGGGAGGACCTTGCCCCGCTGCCCGAGACCGAGGACGCCTCGGCCTAGGGCGGCCGGGCCGGCCCTACCACCAGGAGGAGTCCAGCCGGCCCTCGATGCTGCGGATGTTGGTGCGGGCGCAGTCGTCGCAGAAGTACACGCGGCTGCCGTTCTCGACGGAGCAGGTCCAGGTGAGGGGGAGTCCCTCGGCGACGGCCCCGCACCGGGCGCATGTCGTCGTCGTGGGAGCAGTCCCGACCCGTTCGAATTGAGTCTTCTGGTCCACTTCGTGACGATATCGCGGGGCCGGTCGTTTTCGACCGGCCCCGCGGTTGTGTGTCGTTGCCGATGTGTGAGCGCTACTGCATCACGGCCATCGCCAGCGCCCGGCGGGCGCGGAGCGAGGCGCGCTCGGCGCGGCGCTGCAGGCGGCGGGCGTTGAGCACGCGGAGGGCCATCCGTTCGTGCTCGGCCTCGTAGAGGCGCTCTTGCATATGGGCACGGGCCAGGGCTTCTGGCATGAGTTGCATTTCGAGGTTCCTGTTCTGACGCTCAGCGGGAGCGTCGGAGGGCGGGGCGGGGCGTTCGGTGGCGGACGGGCTCATCGGGGCCTGCTTCTTGGGGTCGTGCGTGAGGGGACGGTCGATCGTTCCGACGGCTGGGCGCTTCATGCCACAACCGCGTTCTTGCGCGGACGGCCACGGGGCCGCTTGCGCGGCACCACGACGCCCTGGACGAAGAGCTCGCCACCCCAGACACCCCAGGGCTCACGGCGGTCCTTCGCACCGGCGAGGCAGGCCTCGCGGACGGGGCAGGTCTGGCACAGCGACTTGGCGTACTCGACGTCGGCCGGGGACTCGGCGAAGAAGACCTCCGGGTCGAAGGTCCGGCACGGGACGGGGACGCCGAGGCGGTCGATCTCGTCGTCGAGCTCGGTGAGGGGCAGCAAGGGGACCTCCGGGTCAGGGTCAGGCGGAGCGGCGCGGAGCGCCTCGTCACCGGCGCGGTGGTGGGTGACGGGCGGGCGTACGGGGGCGGGTACGGACGGTGCGTGCGGGCTGAGATGCACGATCGCTTCGTTCCTCATCTGTTTGTCGGGGGGTGGGGAAAACAGAAGGGCCGCGGATCCCGGTCTGGGATTCCGCGGCCCTGAAGGCGCCGACCTGATCGTCGATCAGGCTGGATCACTCCAGGGTTCGAGCCCGCGGAAGGCCCACTTCGGGTGCTGCTGCTTCTGGATTCCGGCACCATTGGTCGCCGCAAAGGCATAGGCCTGAGCCTCAGCCATCACTGCCACCGCCGGCGCCTGCGTCGGTCGCTCGCCGCCGCGCTCCCGGATGGAGAGAACGGTGGTGGGCAGACCGCCGGACAGGCGGCTGGACAGACCGGTGCCAAGGAGCGAGGCATCGAGGGAGCAGGCGGCGGCGACCGGACGATCGGTCATTTTCGTCATGTAGCTGGTCACTGGACTCGCCTCCTCTCGGCGTCTCGTCGGGCTGGTCTGACAGGTGGTGCTGGGTCAGTACATCACGGATTCCACCGCTCCGGGAAGGTCCTTCACAGAGCCGCGTCGTTCGCGCTCACGCAGGCTATGGGGATTTCCTCGGGGCGCGCAAACTATTTTCCGGGCTCTTCTTCAGCAGCTTCCCCAACGGCTTCGTCACCGGCCTCGCCACCGGGCTCGCGCCCCGTGCACAGGGCGAGCACGTCGGCGCCGAACTTGTCCAGTTTGCGGGCCCCGACCCCGGAGATGACGGACAATTCACCCTCGCTGGTGGGCCGCACCTCGGCGATCGCCAGCAGCGTCTTGTCGGTGAAGACGCAGTAGGCCGGCTGGCCCAGTGCCTTCGCCTGCTCCACCCGCCACTCGCGCAGCCGCTCGTACAGCGCCTCGTCCATGTCGGAGGGGCAGTCCTCACAGCGCATCAGCTTGATCTCGCCCGCGTCGGACAGGGTGCGGCCGCACACCCGGCACTGCACCGGCCCGCGCCGCTTCCTGCCGCCCGAGCCGCGCTCCACGCCGCCCGTGGCGGCCGAACGGCCGCCCGTCCTGCCCCGGGCCGCCGAACCCGGCCGCAGCCCGTCCAGGAAGCGCGAGGGCCGCCTGCCGCCGCGGCCGCCCGGGGAGCGGGACAGCGCCCACGACAGGGCGAGGTGGAACCGGGCGCGGGTGACGCCGACGTAGAGCAGCCGGCGCTCCTCCTCGACCTGCTCGTCGGTCTTGGCGTAGGTGATCGGCATCGTGCCCTCGGTCAGGCCGACCAGGAACACCGCGTCCCACTCCAGGCCCTTGGCGGCGTGCAGCGAGGCCAGGGTGACGCCCTCGACGGTCGGGGCGTGCTGGGCGCCGGCGCGCTCGTCGAGCTCGGCGACGAAGTCCGCGAGCGTGGCCTCCGGACGGGCCCGGGAGAAGTCCTCGGCCAGCCGCACCAGGGCGGCCAGCGACTCCCAGCGGTCGCGGACCGCGCCCGATCCGGCCGGGGGCTCGGTGGACCAGCCGCGGGTGCTGAGCACCGCCCGCACGTGGGCGGGCAGGTCCGCGTCGTCCAGTCCCGGGTCGGAGCCGCCGCCCGCCCGCGCGGCACCGCGCAGCAGCATCCCGGCCTCGCGGACCTCGGGACGCTCGAAGAAGCGCTCGGCGCCGCGCAGCTGGTACGGGACGCCGGCGTCGGCGAGCGCCTGCTCGTAGACCTCGGACTGGGCGTTCACCCGGTACAGCACGGCGATCTCGCTGGGCCGCACGCCGTCGTCGATCAGCTCGCGGATCCGCCGGGCGGTGCCCTCGGCCTCGGCGGGCTCGTCCGCGTACTCGGTGTAGACCGGTTCGGGGCCGGCCTCGCGCTGCGAGACCAGCTCCAGGCGGTGCTGGGCGGCCTGGCCCCTGGCCTGGGACAGCAGCCCGTTGGCCAGGTGCACCACCTGGGGGGTGGAGCGGTAGTCGCGGACCAGCTTCACCACCGTGGCCTGCGGGTGCCGGCTGCGGAACCCGAGCAGGAACTCCGGGGTGGCGCCGGTGAAGGAGTAGATGGTCTGCGAGGCGTCACCGACGACGCAGACGCTGTCCCGGCCGCCGAGCCACAGGTCCAGCAGACGCTGCTGCAGCGGGCTGACGTCCTGGTACTCGTCGACGACGAAGTGCTGGTACTGGGAGCGGACGGCGTCGGCGACGTCCGGCCGGTCCTCCAGGACGCCGACGGTGAGCAGCAGCACGTCCTCGAAGTCGATGACCCCTCGGTCGCGCTTGAGCTGCTCGTACGTCGTGTAGACCCGGGCGATCTCGGCGGGGTCGCGCGGCACGTCCCGCGCGGCCTTGGCGGCGGCCGCCGGATAGTCCTCGGGAGCGGTCTGGGTGACCTTGGCCCACTCGACCTCGGCCGTGACGTCGCGCAGCTCGTTGCGGTCCAGCCGGATGCGGGAGCGGGCCCCGGCCTCCGCGACGAGCTGGATCTTGCGCTCGAGCAGCCGCGGCATCTCGCCGCCGACGGCCCGCGGCCAGAAGTACTGGAGCTGGCGCAGCGCAGCGGAGTGGAAGGTGCGCGCCTGCACACCGCCCGCGCCGAGCTGCCGCAGCCGCCCGCGCATCTCCCCGGCCGCACGGGCGGTGAAGGTGACCGCGAGCACACTGGCCGGCTGCAGTATCCCGGCCCGCACCCCGTACGCGATCCGGTGGGTGATCGCGCGCGTCTTGCCCGTGCCGGCTCCCGCCAGCACGCACACCGGGCCGTGCAGGGCGGTGGCGACCGCGCGCTGCTCGGGGTCGAGCCCGGCGAGCACGGCGTCCGCCGAGTCCGGGACGGCGGGGAAGTCCGGGAAGAGCGGGGTGTGGGTTGGTGCAGTCACCCCGCCATGCTGCCAGGTCCCGGGAGAAGGCCGGGAAAGTTATCCACAGCTGAGGTGAGATGGTCGTACCGCGAACGATTGCAAGGAATGCCGCGGCGAGGGGTTAGCGTTCTCGGGATCGACGTCATCCCCAGCCTTGAAGGAGCGAACACCGATGTCCGGCACTGTGACGATGTACAGCACCACGTGGTGCGGATACTGCCGCCGCCTGAAGGGTCAGCTGGACCGTGAGGGCATCGCCTACACGGAGGTCAACATCGAGCACGACCCGGACTCGGCGAAGTTCGTCGAGAGCGTCAACGGCGGCAACCAGCTCGTCCCGACGCTCCTGGTGTCCCCCAAGAGCGGCGCCGAGGCCGTCGCGCTGAGCAACCCCAGCCTGGCCCAGGTCAAGCAGGCCCTCGCGGGCTGAGGACGATCCGGCCCGGCCGCGCTGCAGGCACGGCCGGGCCGGACGGGCGCCGTCGCCCGTCCTCAGCGGCGGGTCGGCAGCGGCATCCCGTACCAACGCTCGATCAGCCGCGCCGCGATGGAGATCCCGTACGGCGGCAGCACCTCGCCGGTCTCCATCGCCTTGCGGTACTCCTCGCGGGAGAACCAGCGCGCCTCGTGCAGTTCCTCGCCGTCCACGGTGATCTCCGCGGACGTGGCGCGCGCCATGAAGCCCAGCATCAGGCTGGAGGGGAACGGCCAGGGCTGGCTCGAGACGTACGACACCTCGCCGACGGCGACCCCGGCCTCCTCGGCGACCTCGCGCACCACGGCCTGCTCGATGGACTCCCCCGGCTCGACGAAGCCCGCGAGCGTCGAGAAGCGCCCCTCCGGCCAGTGCGCCTGGCGGCCCAGCAGCGCCCGGTCCTCCTTGTCGGTCACCAGCATGATCACCGCGGGGTCGGTGCGCGGGTAGTGCTCCGCGCCGCAGGCCGGGCAGCGGCGGATGTGGCCCGCGGCCGCCACCACGGTGCGCTCGCCGCAGCGCGAGCAGAAGCGGTGCATGCGCTGCCAGTTCTCCAGCGCGACCGCGTGCACCATGAGCCCCGCGTCGCGGTCCGACAGCAGGGCGCCGACCTCCCGGAGCCCGGCCGGGCGGGCCGCCTCGTCCAGGCGTCCCGGCAGCGAGTCCTTCTGCAGCGCGAAGTAGCGCACCCCCTCCTCGTCGACGCCGAGGAAGTAGCGGTGCACCTCGCTCTCGGGCGCCTCGAAGCTCGGCATCATGACCAGCTCGGTGCGGCCGTCCGGGGTGTCCTCGACCAGGACCTGCCCCCCGGAGACCACGAACACCCTCGTCGTCGGGTGGCTCCAGGCGGCCGCCAGCCACGCCTCGTCGAGCCGGTGCTCGGAGGCGCGGTCCACGCCCGACGGGCGGGCGAGGGGCGGCGGGAAGGCGGTCGGGTCGAAGGTGGTGCCGGTTCCGGACGTATCGGACAAGATTGCTGTCAACTCCCCGTAGCTCGCGGATGGATGCGGATGCTCACAGAGTCCTGAACTCGCTCCAGAGGTACGCGGACGTCTCCGCGCCCTTGAGCAGAAGGTCGAGTTCCACCTTCTCGTTCACCGAGTGCCAACCGTCGGACGGCACGGAAATTCCCAGGAACAGGACGGGGACATCGAGCACGTCCTGCAGGTCGGCCGCCGGGCCCGAGCCCCCCTCGCGGGTGAACAGGACCTCCTTGCCGAAGGCCCGGCCCATCGCCCGGGTCACCGCGCGCAGCGCGGGGTGGTCCAGCGGGGTCAGGCAGGGGCGGGTGGCTCCCCAGAAGGTGATCTCGTGCCGGATGCCGGCCGGGACGCGGGCGGCGACCCAGTCGGTGACCAGCCGCTGCACCCGGTCGGTGTCCTGCCCGGCCACCAGCCGGAAGGACAGCTTCAGCTGTGCCGAGGACGGCACGATCGTCTTGCCGCCGGGGCCCTGGTAACCGCCGCCGATGCCGTTCACCTCGGCGGTCGGCCGGGCCCAGACCCGCTCCAGGGTGGAGTAGCCGGCCTCGCCGCTCGTCGCGTGCGACCTGGCGGTGCGCAGCCAGCGCTCCTCGTCGAAGGGCAGCCGCGCGAACAGCTCGCGCTCGTGGTCGGAGAGCTCGACGACGCCGTCGTAGAAGCCGGGGACCGCCACGCGGCCGTCCGCGTCGTGCAGCGCCGCGGCGAGCCGGGCCGCCTCGGTCGCCGGGTTGGGGACGGCGCCGCCGAAGGAACCGGAGTGGATGTCCTGGTCGGGGCCGTACAGATCGATCTGGCAGTCGGCCAGGCCGCGCATGCCGGTGCAGACGGTGGGGGTGTCCTCGTCCCACATGCCGGTGTCCGAGACGATCACGGTGTCGCAGGCCAGCCGCCCGGCGTGGGCGCGCACGAGGTCGGTGAAGTGCGGGGAGCCGGACTCCTCCTCGCCCTCGATCAGCAGCTTCAGGTTCACCGCGGGAGCGGTGCGGCCGGTGGCGGCCAGGTGGGCGCGGACGCCGAGTGTGTGGAAGAACACCTGCCCCTTGTCGTCGGCCGCGCCCCGTCCGTACATCCGGCCGGCGTGGATCCGCGGCTCGAAGGGGTCGCCGTCCCAGCCGTCCCCGAGGGCGGCGGGCTGCACGTCGTGGTGGCCGTAGACCAGCACCGTCGGCGCGTCCGCGGTGTCGGAGGGCCACTCGGCGAAGACCGCGGGGGCACCCGGGGTCTCCCACACCTCGGCCACCGGGAAGCCGGTCTCCTTCAGCTTCGCCGCCAGCCACTCCGCGCTGCGCCGTACGTCGGCGGCACGCTCCGGATCGGCCGAGACCGAGGGGATGCGCAGCCACTCGGCGAGGTCGCCGAGGAAGGCCTCGCGATGGGCTTCGACGTACGTGCGGACGACGCTGTCCGGGGTGGTGCTCATGGCATTGAGCCTATCGGGCGACGCCGGAACCCCCGGCGTCGGCACCGGGCGCGGCCCCCGGCCCGGGGTCCGGCTCGCCCAGCAGAAGGCGTTCCAGCGCGGCACGGCCGGGCAGCGGCCCCGGCCGGCTCAGCTCCCCGGTTCGGACGTGCAGAAAAGCAGCCCTGACCTGTGACAACGGCACTCCGCGCTGCTCGGCCCAGGCGAGCCGGTAGACGGCGAGCTGCAGCGGGTCGGCGGTGCCGGACCGCCCGGTCTTCCAGTCGACGATCTCGTAGCCGTCACCCTCCCGGTACACCGCGTCGATCCGGCCGCGGATCACCCTTCCGGCGAGGCCGATCTGGAACGGCGCCTCGACGCGGTAGGGGGTGCGCTCGGCGTACGGGGTCCGCAGGAAGGCCTCCTTGAGCGCGGCGAGGTCGCGTTCGTCGGCGATCTCGTCGTCTCCCTCGATGCCGGGCAGCTCCTCCGGGGTGATCAGCGGCAGCTCCTCGAAGCGGGACTCCACCCAGGCGTGGAAGCGGGTGCCGCGCCGGGCCGCGGGCTGCGGCGGGCGGGGCATCGGGCGGGCCAGCTCGCGGGCGAAGCCGTCGGGGTCGGCGGCCAGCCGCAGCAGCGCGGAGGCGCTGAGCGTGGTGGGCAGCGGGACGTCGCGGACGGCCGCGCGGGAGCGGAGCAGCTCCTCCGTGAGGGCGTCGAGGTCCCGGTCCCAGGACGCGACGGCGCGGGCCTCCTCGGGGAGCAGCGGCCCGTCCGCGCCCCGGTACCCGGGCGCGGACGGGCCGGGCTGCCCGGGGATGACGGGCCGGTCCGCGGGCCCGTCCTCGCCGTAGGGACCTTCGTACGGCTCGCCGTACCCGCCGTGGGCGTCGTCCCCGTAGGCGTCCTCGTACGGGTCGCCGTACGCGCCGTCGTCGTATTCGTCGTACGGCGGCGGCTCCTCCTCGTCCTCGGGGGGCGGCGGCCAGTCGGGGTCGGCCGGGCCGGCCGCCGGGGGCGCGACCGGGGCGAGCAGATGGGCCAGCACGTTGCGCGCCGCCTCGCGGCGGCGGGCCAGGGCGGCCTCGTCCAGGGGCAGCGGCCACGGCGTCTCGCCCGTACGGGTGAGGGCCGGGTTGCCGGCGTCGGGCGCGGGCTCCTCGGCCCAGTGCTCGACCTCGCCGTGACCGGCCTCGCAGTGCGCGCGCAGGGCCTCCAGGAAGGCGGACGGGCCGAAGGGCCGCTTCTGGCTGGGCCCCCACCAGTGGCCGGAGCCGAGCAGCAGGGAGCGCGGCCGGGTGAAGGTGACGTAGCCGAGCCGGAGCTCCTCGACCCGGTTGTGCTCGGCCATGGCCGCCTTGAAGGCGGCCAGGCCCGCCCGGGACCACTCCTCCACGTCGGGGAGGGTGGCGGTGTCACCGCGCAGCGCGTGCGGCAGCACCTTGGCGTTGAAGTGCCACAGCTCGCGGCCCCGCTCGCTCGGGAACCCCTTGCGGACCAGCCCGGGGACGGCGACGACGTCCCACTCCAGGCCCTTGGACTTGTGCGCCGTGAGCACCTTCACCGTGTTCTCGCCGCCGGGCAGCGAGCTGTCCAGGCCCTTCTCGTACTGCGCCGCGGTGCGCAGGAAGCCGAGGAAGGCCAGCAGCGTGGCCTCGCCGTCCAGGGAGGCGAAGCCGGCCGCGATGTCCAGGAAGGCGTGCAGGGTCTCCCGGCGGCGGGCGGCCAGCGCGTGCGGGGACGCGGAGAGCTCGACCTCCAGACCGGTGACGGCGAGCACCCGGTGCAGGACGTCCATCAGCGGGTCGGCGAGGGAGCGGCGCAGCTCGCGTATCTCGGTGGCCAGGCGCGCGAAGCGCACCCGCGCCTCGGCCGAGAACGGCAGGCGGTCCGCGGGCTCGCCGTCGACGAAGGTCTCCAGGGCGTCGGCGAGCGAGATCACCTCGGCCGGGTCGACGCCCGCCACCGCCGCGGCCAGCCGGTCCGCGGTGTCGCCGCGGCCCGGCACCAGCAACCGCGCCCGCCGTCCGAGCAGCGCCAGGTCGCGCGGCCCGATCCGCCAGCGCGGCCCGGTGAGCAGCCGGACGAGGGCGGCGTTGGCCGTCGGGTCCTGCAGCACGTCGCAGACGGCGACGAGGTCGGCGACCTCGGGCAGGTGCAGCAGCCCGGACAGGCCGACCACCTCGACCGGCACGTCGCGGGCCACCAGCGCCGCGTGGATGTCGGCGAAGTGCCCGGCGGCCCGGCAGAGCACGGCGATCTCGCCGGGCGCGGTGCCCGTGCGGACCAGGTGCGCGATGGAGTCGGCGATCCAGGCGATCTCCTCCTCCTGGGTGGGCAGCAGCGCGCAGCGCACGACGCCGTCCCGTTCGGCGCCGGGCGCGGGCCGCAGGGCCTCGACGCCCTCGTGGCGCTCGCGCAGCTCGGCGGCGAGGTCGTTGGCGAGGTCGAGCAGCCGGCCGCCGCTGCGCCGGTTCTCCGACAGGGACTGGCGCCGGGCGGGCGTCCCGTCGGCGTGCGCGAAGTGCAGCGGGAAGTCGTCGAGGTTGGCCACCGAGGCGCCGCGCCAGCCGTAGATGGCCTGGCAGGGGTCTCCCACCGCGGTCACCGGATGGCCCGTGCCGTCGCCGAACAGGGCGGAGAGCAGCAGGCCCTGGGCGACGGAGGTGTCCTGGTACTCGTCGAGCAGCACCACGGCGTACTGCTCGCGCAGGATGCGGCCGACCTCGGGGCGGGTACGGGCCAGGGTCGCCGACAGGGCGATCTGGTCGCCGAAGTCGAGCAGGTCGCGCTGCTTCTTCTCGGCGCGGTACGCGGCGGCGAGCCCGGTCAGGTCGATGCGGGCGCGCGCGGTGTCGGGGAGCCTGCGCAGGTCCGCGTTGGTGAGCCGGACGCCGTCGAGGGCGGAGAGCCACTCCCGGTCGTGGGCGAGCAGCCGCTCGGGCGGCACCAGGTGCTCCGCCAGCTCGCCCTCCAGCGCCAGCAGATCGCTGACCAGGGTCGGGATGCCCTTGGTGAGCGCCGGGAAGGGACCGGGCGCGGCCCGCAGGACGCGTGCCGCCAGCTGGTAGCGCGTCGCGTCGGCGAGCAGCCGTGCGGTCGGCTCCAGCCCGATGCGCAGCCCGTGCTCCTTCAGCAGCTGTCCGGCGAAGGCGTGGTACGTGGAGATCTGCGGCTCGCCCGGCGCGTGGTCGGGGTCCGCCGGATCCGGGTCGGTGACCCCGGCCCGGACCAGCGCCTTGCGCACGCGCTCCGAGAGCTCCCCGGCGGCCTTGTTGGTGAACGTCAGGCCCAGCACCTGCTCGGGCGCGACCTGCCCGGTGCCGACCAGCCACACCACGCGGGCCGCCATGACCGTCGTCTTCCCCGACCCGGCGCCGGCCACGATCACCTGCGGGGCGAGCGGCGCCGTGATGCACGCCAGCTGCTCCGGGGTGAACGGGATGCCCAGCAGCTCCTTGAGCTGCTCGGGACCGGTGATGAGGGCGGACACGAAGGGGAGGTTATCGGGCACCACCGACACCGGGCGCCCCCGCCCGGTCCGCCTGCTGTCACCCGTACGGGCGCATTCCGCCCTACCGATGTAGAACATCGCGTTCTACGTTGAAAGCATGGAGCGCATCCCGGTACGCGAGCTGAACCAGAACACCAGTGCCGTGCTCGCGCGCGTCCAGCAGGGCGAAACCCTGGAGGTGACCGTGAGCGGAACCCCGGTTGCCCGTCTCGTGCCCGTCTCGGGCAGTCAGTCCGTACTGGACCGGATGGTCGCCGAGGGACGCGCCACCCCGCCCGCGTCCTCAGGGCCGGTCCCGGTACCGCCCGTGCTCGGCGACCCGGAGGTCGACACGGCGGCCGCACTCGCCGCCATGCGCGAGGAGGAGCGCTGGTGATCTACCTGGACTCGGCGGCGATCGTGAAGATGGTCCGCCGGGAGCAGGGCACACGGGAGCTGATCGCCTGGCTGAACGACCGCCCTGACGAGCCTCTGGTGTCGTCGTCGCTCGTCGAGGTGGAGGTGCCACGTGCCCTGCGCCGATCGGCCCCGCAGGCACTCGCCGGCGTCCCCGGTGTGATCACCCGGCTCTACCGGTTCGAGATCGACGCGACCGTCCGCGCCACGGCCTCCGCGTACGGCGATCCGCTGCTCCGCTCACCCGACTCGATCCACCTGGCGACGGCGCAGCTCCTGGCCGGCCAGGCGGGCGCGGATCCGCTCGTGTTCGTCACGTACGACCGGCGCCTGCTGAAGGCCGCACAGGACCTCGGGCTGCGTGCCGAGGCTCCGGGCGGCTGAGAGGCCCGCCTCACTCCACCACGTGCCGTCCCTCCGGGCGGGCGCTGCAGGAGGCGCGGAAGGCGCAGTTCTCGCAGTGCTGGCCGGCTGAGGGGGTGAAGCGCTCGTCGAGTACGCGGGCGGCCGCGTCGGCGAGCAGCGAGTCGGCCCAGTCGCCGCTCAGCGCCTCCTGGTGCTGGACGGTGGGCTGGGTGTCGCCGCCGTCTCGGCGGGCGGCGCCGATGCGCAGCTGGACGAGCTCGGCACCGCCGGGGGCGGGCCGGGTGCCGTGGAAGAGCTCGTCGACGGCGCCCTCCCGGACGGCCAGCTGGTAGACGGCGAGCTGCGGGTGGCCCTCGACCTCGGCGGCGGTGGGCTTGGCCTTGCCGGTCTTGAAGTCGACGACGTAGGCGTTGCCGTCCTCGTCGGTCTCGACGCGGTCCATGCTGCCGCGGATGCGGACGGCCACGTCCCCGGTCTCCAGGGTGACGTCGAAGCCGTGCTCGGAGGCGACGGCCTGGCGGCCGCGCTCCATGACGTGCCAGCGCAGGAAGCGCTCCAGGGCGGCGCGGGCGTTCTCCTTCTCCTGCTGGGACTTCCAGGGCGCGTCGAAGGCCAGCGCGTTCCACACCGAGTCCAGCCGCTCCATGAGCACGTCCAGGTCGGCCGGGGTACTGCCGGAGGCGACCTCGTCGGCGAGGACGTGCAGGACGTTGCCGAAGCCCTGGGCCGCCGTGGAGGGCGGCTCGGCCTTCACCTCGCGGCCGAGGAACCACTGCAGGGCGCAGGTGTTGGCCAGCTGGTCCAGCGCGCTGCCGGAGAGGGTGACCGGCTGGTCGCGGTCGCGCAGCGGTACCTCGGAACGGGTCTGCTCGTACAGGCCCCACCAGCGTTCCGGATGGGCGGCGGGCACCAGCGGCTGGCCCGCGTCCTCCAGGCCCGCCAGCCGCGCCAGGCGGCGGGCGGCGGCCTCGCGCAGGGCCGGGGAGGCCGCCGGGTCGACGGTCGTGGCGCGCAGTTCGGCGACGAGGGCCGCGACGGACAGCGGGCGGCGCGCCCGGTGGGTGACGTCGGCGGGCTCCACGCCGAGTTCGGTGAGGAAGCGGGAGGGCTGGTCGCCGTCGTCGGCGGCGGCCTTCACGGCGGTCACGACGAGCCGCTCGCGGGCCCGGGTGGCCGCGACGTAGAACAGCCGGCGCTCCTCGGCGAGCAGCGCGCCCGGGGTGAGCGGCTCCGCGAGGCCGTCACGTCCGATGCGGTCGGCCTCCAGCAGCGAGCCGCGGCGCCGCAGGTCGGGCCAGAGCCCCTCCTGGACGCCGGCGACGACCACGAGCCCCCACTCGAGGCCCTTGGAGCGGTGCGCGGTCATCAGCCGTACGGCGTCGGGGCGGACGGCGCGGCGGGTCAGCACGTCGGCGGCGATGTCCTGGGCGGACAGCTCCTCCAGGAAGTTCAGCGCGCCGCGGCCGCCGGTGCGCTCCTCGGCCCGGGCGGCGGTGTCGAAGAGCACGCACACCGCGTCCAGGTCCCGGTCGGCGTTGCGTCCGGCCGCGCCGCCGCGTACCGCGGCCCGCTCCAGCCGCCCCGGCCAGGGGGTGCCGTCCCACAGCTCCCACAGCGCCTCCTCGGCGGTGCCGCCGCCGGCCAGCAGCTCGCGTCCCTTGCGCAGCAGCCCGCCGAGCCGCTGGGCGCCGCGCGCGTACGAGGGATCGTGCGCCACCAGGCGCTCGGGCTCCGCCAGCGCCTCGGCGATCAGCTCGTCCGACGGCCGCGGTACGGCCGTCCCGGCGGCCCGCTCCTCCTCGCGCAGGGCGCGGCCCAGGCGGCGCAGGTCGGCGGTGTCCATGCCCCCGAGCGGGGAGCCGAGCAGGGTGAGGGCGTCCTCGACGCGCAGGCCCGGCTCCGGGGCATCGGGCAGGGCGGCGTGGGCGCAGACCCGCAGGGCGAGCAGGAGCGGGGCGACGGCGGGCTCGTCGCGCAGCGGGAGGTCGTCGCCGTCGATGTCGACGGGCACCCCGGCGGAGGTCAGGGCCCGCCGCAGCACGGGCAGCGAGCGGGAGCCGGCGCGGACCAGGACGGCCATGTCGGACCAGGGGACGCCGTCCTCCAGGTGGGCGCGGCGCAGGACGTCGGCGATGCCGTCGAGTTCGGCGCCGGGCGTGGGGTAGGTCCGGACGGCGACCGAGCCCCCGTCGCGGACCGGCGTGAGCTCGCGGTGGGCGCGGACGGCGGCGGCCGGGAGCCGGGTCAGCGGCATCCGCCGGGCGAGCAGCCGGGTCGCGGCCAGCAGGCCGGCGCCGGAGCGGCGGGACGTGGTGAGGACGCGGACGCCGGCGGGGCGGCCGTCGGCGTGCCGGAAGGCCTCGGGGAACCCGAGGATGCCGTTCACGTCGGCGCCGCGGAAGGCGTAGATGGACTGGTCGGGGTCGCCGAAGGCCACCAGGTGGCGGCCGCCGCCGGCGAGCGCCTGGAGCAGCCGCACCTGCGCCGGGTCGGTGTCCTGGTACTCGTCGACGTAGACGGCCTCGTAGGCCCCGGCGAGGTGGCGGGCCGCCTCGGGGCGTCCGGCCAGCAGCACCGCGCGGTGCACCAGTTCGGCGTAGTCGATGACGCCCTGGAGGTCGAGGACGTCCAGGTACTCGGCGAGGAAACCGGCCGCCGCCGACCAGTCGGGGCGGCCGGTGCGCCCGGCGAAGACGGCCAGGGCGCGCGGGCCGAGGCCCAGCTCTCGGGTGCGGGCGAGCACGGCCCGCACCTCGTCGGCGAAGCCGCGGGTCGTCAGCGCCGCGCGCAGCTCGTCCGGCCAGCGCACCCGGGTCCGCCCCCGCCGTTCCAGTTCGGCCTCGCCCGCCAGGAGCTCGCGCACCGCCAGGTCCTGCTCGGGGCCGGACAGCAGCCGCAGCGGGTCGGCGAACAGCTCGGGGTCCTGGTGGGCGCGGATCAGGGCGTAGCAGAAGGAGTGGAAGGTGGTGGCCTGCGGCGCGGCCGCGCCGCCCATCCGGGTGGCCATGCGGTCCCGCAGTTCCCCCGCGGCCTTGCGGCTGAAGGTGAGGACGAGGATCCGTTCCGGGTCGGTGCCGCGCCGCACGCGCTCGGCGACGGCCTCGACCAGGGTGGTGGTCTTCCCGGTCCCCGGTCCGGCGAGGACGAGGAGCGGACCGCCGGAGTGCTCAACCACCGCGCGCTGTGCGGCGTCCAGTTCAGGGGGCGTCACCGGTTCCGGAGCGGTCCGTAGCAGCCGGTAGCCGCCGGAAGGCCCGACCGTCCCCCCGGATCGCCGCGCGGCGGCGTCCGTCTGGCGTGTGGAGGAGGAGGTCACGTGGTTCGCCGGTTCCGTGTGCGTGCGGGTGCGTGTGCGGCGGCCTGTGCCGCCGGTGGCCGGGGGAGGCCGGGTGCCGACGGTACGCCACCGGTCACCGGGGCCGCCGCGCGTCCCGTGCTTCCCGTACGGATGCGGGAGCGGGCGGGCGCGGGGCGCCGTACTCCGTCCGGACGGCCGATGGCATCAACCGGTCCCGGATGGCGGAAGCTGGATGGTGTGAGCGTCCGGTCGTCAGTCGTCCCCGCCGGGGGCGGGCACGGGGTCCGTGCCGTCCCAGCGGGCCTCGCGCATGTCCAGACGGGGTATGTGGCCCTTCGCCGCCCGCGGGGCCGGGCGCAGCGGGGTGCCCTCCGCGCGGTAGTGCTCCAGGGCGCGCAGCTCGTGGCCCGGCAGCAGCCCGCCGTCCGCGCGCACCACGCGCCACCACGGCACGGCCCCGCCGTACAGCGCCATGACGTGGCCCACCTGCCGGGGGCCGCCCTCCCCCAGCCACTCGGCGACGTCGCCGTACGTCATGACCCGTCCGGGCGGGATTCGCTCGGCGACGTCCAGCACGCGCTCCGCGTACGCGGGCAGCTCCGGGACGCCGTCCGGAACGTCGTCCGGGTCGTGCGCGGTGTCCTTGCTCATCCGTCACATGGTGCCCCACGGCACCGACAGTCGCGGGCGGCGGGAGCGCGCGCGGGGGCGCCCGGTACGGCGAATTGCCCCCTCCTGCGCCCATGCGCGGGCCGCTCGTGCCACCATCATCCGGGCGGTGACTGGTGATACGAGATCAAAAAGAGACAGCCGGAGAGCACGACGTGAGCGGGAACGGAGCCGCTCGCGCGGTCCCCGCTGCCTCCGAGGGCCCCGGGGACGGCGTCCCGGCCGGAGGTTCGTCCCCCGTGCCGCAGGCCCCGCGGGCGCCCGGTGACGCGGACGAGGCGGCCCGCGTCCCACCGTCCACGAGTGCCGCGGCGGCCCCCGGCGACGACGCCGTGACCGCGGCGGACGAAGGGCCCGCCGGTGTGACGCCGGCCACGGCCCCGCCCGCGCGGGCCGCCGCGCCCTCCGGGCCGGACGACGGTCCGCAAGCCCCCGGGGCGACCGGCGCGGACCGCTCCGACCGGGACGGCGCGCCCGCTCCGGCGGAGGAACCGGCCCCGTCCGCACCGCGGTCGGCCGATGCCACCGCGGAACCTGGCACCACAGCGGGGCCCGGCGCGCCGGAAGAGGACGCCGGGGACGAGGCCGGCGCGGCGAAGCCGCCCCACGGTGGGCACGACGCGGACGAGGGCGCGCGGGCCGACGGCACCTCCCCGCACACCGACCCGGTGGCGCGGGACGAACCGCTGCTGCCCGCGCGGGTGCACCGGCCCGTCGACCTCATGCGCCTCCTCTTCGGGCTGCTCGGCATCGCGATCGTGCTGATGATCGCGGGCTTCGCGCACGCGACGACCTCCGGGGTGGAGCAGGACATCGCCGAGGGCGCGACGCACGCCCCCGAGCCGCTGATCACGATCGCCGGCCTGCTGGCGACCGTGGCGGTGCTGATCGTGCCCGTGGCGTTCGCCGTGGAGCGGCTGATCAAGCGGGACGGGCTGCGCATCGCGGACGGTGTGCTGGCCGCGGTCCTCGCGCACGGGGTGTCGCTCGCGACCGACCTGTGGGTGTCGGACGCGGCGCCGGTGGCGATCCGGGACGCGCTGACCCGCGACGCGCCCGGCGGCGGGATCACCGACCCCGTCCACGGCTACCTGGCCCCGGTGATCGCCTACATGACGGCGGTCGGCATGGCCCGCCGCCCGCGCTGGCGGGTGGCGCTGTGGTTCGTGCTGGTCGTGGACTCCTTCGCGGTGCTGGTGGGCGGCTACACCACACCGTTCTCGATCATCGTGACCGTGCTCATCGGCTGGACGGTGGCCTACGGCACGCTCTACGGGGTCGGCTCCCCGAACGTCCGCCCGACCGGCCAGAACCTGCTGGCGGGCCTGCGCCGGGTGGGCTTCGCCCCGCTGACGGCGGTCCGCGCGGAGGACGAGTTCCCCGACGGGCCCGACTCCGACCGGGGCCGCCGCTACCTGGTCACCCTGGAGGACGGCCCGCTGCTGGACGTGACGGTGGTGGACCGCGAACAGCAGGCGCACGGCTTCTTCTACCGCATGTGGCGCCGGCTCCAGCTGCGCGGGATCACCCAGCGGCGGAGCCTGCAGTCGCTGCGCCAGGCGCTGGAGCAGGAGGCGCTGCTGGCCTACGCGGCCATCGCCGCCGGCGCCCACGCCCCGCGGCTGATCGCCACCTCCGAGCTGGGCCCGGACGCCGTGATGCTGGTCTACGAGCACATGGGCGGGCGCTCGCTGGACGCGCTGCCGGACGAGGAGATCACCGACGAGGTGCTGCACGGCGCCTGGGAGCAGGTGCGGGCGCTGCAGTCACGGCGGATCGCGCACCGCAGGCTGGTCGGCGAGGCCCTGAAGATGGATCGTTCCGGCAAGGTCTTCCTCACCGACCTGCGCGGCGGGGAGATCGCCGCCGGCGACATCGTGCTGCGCATGGACGTGGCGCAGCTGCTCACCACCCTGGCGCTGCGCGTCGGCCCGGAGCGGTCGGTGGCCTCGGCCGTCGCCGTGCTGGGCCCGGACGCCGTCGCCGACTCCCTGCCGCTGCTGCAGCCGATCGCGCTGAGCCGCACCACCCGGGCCACGCTGAAACAGCTCGCCAGGGAGCGGGCGCAGCGCGAACGCGAGGCGGTGCTGGCCGCGTCCCGGGCCCGGCGGGCGGACGGGGAGGCCGGTGAGACCGGCACCAAGGACGCGGGCAAGGAGACCAAGGCGGAGCGGCGGGCCGAGAAGAAGGCGATCGAGGACGCGCTGGAGGGAGTCCGCGAGGAGGACCTGCTCACCCGGATCCGTCACCAGGTGCTGCTCATCCGCCCGCAGGCCCCGGTGGAGCCGGTACGGCTGGAACGGGTGCGGCCGCGCACGCTGATCAGCATCATCGCGGGCGCCTTCGCCGCGTACTTCCTGCTCTCCCAGATCAGCAGCATCGACCCGGCGACGCTGCTCGGCGAGGCGAACTGGATCTGGGTCATCGTGGCCGTGCTGGCCTCCGCGCTCAGCTACGTCGCGGCGGCGATGGCGCTGTCCGGCTTCGTGCCGGAGAAGCTGTCCTTCCTCCGCACCACGCTGGCGCAGATCGCCGGCTCCTTCGTGAAGCTGGTGGCCCCCGCCGCCATCGGCGGTGTGGCGCTCAACACGCGCTACCTGCAGAAGTCGGGCGTGCGCCCGGGCCTCGCGGTGGCGAGCGTGGGGGCCTCGCAGCTGGTCGGCCTCGGCTCGCACATCAGCCTGCTGCTGGTGTTCGGCTACATCACCGGCACCGAGAAGACGCCCTCGCTGTCGCCGTCCCGGACGGTGATGGCGGGGCTGCTGACGGCCGGCGTGCTCTTCCTGGTCGTCACCGCCGTCCCGCCGCTGCGGCGCTTCGTCTCCAGCCGGGTGCGGGCGCTGTTCGCCGGAGTGGTGCCGCGCATGCTGGACGTGCTGCAGCAGCCGATGAAGCTCACCACGGGCATCGGCGGCACGCTGCTGCTGACCCTCGCCTTCGTGCTGTGCCTGGACGCCAGCATCCGCACCTTCCACGGCGAGGTGAACTTCGCGGCGATCGCGGTGGTCTTCCTCGCGGGCAACGCCCTGGGCTCCGCGGCCCCGACGCCGGGCGGCCTGGGCGCGGTCGAGGGCGCGCTGATCGCCGGTCTGACCACCATCGGCCACCTGGACTCGGCGACGGCCACCTCCTCGGTGCTGCTGTTCCGGGTGCTGACCTTCTGGCTGCCGGTGCTGCCCGGCTGGCTGGCGTTCACCCAGCTCACCAGGCGCCAGGCACTCTGACGCGGGCCCACTGACAGGAGATGTCAGTGGGCCGCCCGTACGGTCCCCGGTCATGGACACCACGCACATCGTCGAGCTGCGGCAGTACACGCTGCGTCCCGGCTCCCGGGACACCCTGGCCGGGCTGTTCGAGCGCGAGTTCGTCACCGGCCAGGAGGCCGCCGGGATCCGGGTCGGCGGGCGTTTCGCCGACCTGGACGACCCGGACCGCTTCGTGTGGATGCGCGGCTTCCCCGGCATGCCCGCGCGGCTCCGCTCGCTGCACGCCTTCTACGGGGGCCCGGTGTGGCGGGCGCACCGGGACGCCGCCAACGCCACCATGACCGACTCGGACGACGTCCTGCTGCTGCGCGGCCCCGGCTACCGCGTACCTCCGGGGGCGGGGCAGGTCGTCGTGACCATCTGTCATCCCGCCGAGCCGGAGGTCTTCGCCGAGGCCCTCGCGGGGCCCGGCGGGCTGCCGCCGGACGCCGCGGCACACCGCAGCGAGCACACGGTGAACGACTTCCCGGCGCTGCCGGTCCGCACCGGCGAGGACGTCGTCCTGTGGTTCACCGCCTTCCCCGACGCCGGGGCGCGGCCCGGGCGACCCGCTCTGCCCGCCGCGGTGGCACGGCTGCCGCTGCTGCGGCCCCCGCAACGGCTGCGGCTGGCACCGCTGGGCGTACCGGGACCCGGGCGCCCGGGGGCTCAGCGCAGGATGTCGCCGAGGTCGTAGCCGACGGGTTCCTCCAACTGCGCGTAGCTGCACCCGGCGGGGTCGCGGTCGGGGCGCCAGCGGCGGAACTGGGCGGTGTGCCGGAAGCGGTCGCCTTGCATGTGGTCGTACGCGACCTCCAGGACGCGCTCGGGCCGCAGGGGGATCCAGGACAGGTTCTTGCCCGCGCTCCAGCGGCTCTGGGCCCCGGGCATGCGGCCGCCGGGCTCTGCCTCCGCCCAGTCGGCCCAGGGGTGGCCCTCGGCGGACTCCATGCGCAGCGGCTCCAGTTCGGCGACGAGTTCCTCGCGGCGGCGCATGGGGAAGGAGGCGCAGACGCCGACGTGCTGGAGGCGGCCGGCGGCGTCGTGCAGGCCGAGCAGGAGGGAGCCGACGACGGGACCGGACTTGTGCCAGCGGAAGCCGGCGAGCACGCAGTCGGCGGTGCGCTCGTGCTTCACCTTGACCATGACGCGTTCGTCGGGGCGGTAGCCGACGTCGGTGGGCTTGGCGACGACGCCGTCCAGTCCCGCGCCCTCGTACTGCTCGAACCACCGCCGCGCCAGCTCGATGTCGGTGGTGGCGGGGGCGACGTGGACCGGCGCCCGTGCCCGGCCGAGCGCGTCGACGAGGGCCTGGCGGCGCCAGGTCTGCGGATCCGCCATCAAGGAGCGGTCGCCGAGCGCCAGCAGGTCGAAGGCGACGAGGGAGGCGGGGGTGCGTTCGGCGAGCTGCCGCACCCGGGAGTCGGCGGGGTGGATGCGCTCCAGCAGCGCGTCGAAGTCCAGCCGGCCCTCGCGGGCGATGACGATCTCCCCGTCGACGACGGTGCGCGGCGGCAGTTCGGCGCGGACCGCCTCGACGACCTCCGGGAAGTAGCGGGTCAGGGACTTGCCCGTGCGGCTGCCGATCTCCACCTCGGCGCCGTCCCGGAAGACGATGGCGCGGAACCCGTCCCACTTGCCCTCGTACAGCATGCCGGGCGGGATCGCGGCGGCGGACTTGGCGAGCATCGGCTTCACGGGCGGCATCACCGGGAGGTCCATGCCGCGATTCTCCGCCCGACGGGCGCGGCCCGCCCGTCGGGCCTACCGTGTCGTGGGACGGGAGAGGCGGTGACGGCATGGCGGAGGCGGTCGAGCTGACCGTCGGCGAGCGGACGGTCCGGATCTCGAACCCGGGGAAGGTGTACTTCCCGGAACCGGGTTTCACCAAGCTGGACGTGGTCCGCTATTACCTCGCGGTCGGCGACGGCGTCCTGCGGGCGCTGCGCGACCGGCCGACGACGATGGAGCGCTACCCGGACGGGGTCGGGGGCGAGTCGTTCTTCCAGAAGCGCGCCCCGAAGAACACCCCGGACTGGATCCCCACCGGCCGCATCCGCTTCCCCTCCGGGCGCCACGCCGACGAGATCTGCCCGACCGAGGCCGCGGCGGTCGTCTGGGGCGCCAACCTCGGCTGCCTGACCTTCCACCCCTGGCCGGTCCGGCGCGGCGACCTCGACCACCCGGACGAACTGCGCATCGACCTCGACCCGCAGCCGGGCACCGACTTCTCCGACGCGGTGCGCGTCGCCGGCGAACTGCGCGGGCTGCTGGAGGAACTGGGCCTGCGCGGCTGGCCCAAGACCTCCGGCGGGCGGGGCCTGCACGTCTTCGTCCCCATCGAGCCCGAGTGGACGTTCACGGGGGTGCGGCGGGCCGCCATCGCCATCGCCCGCGAGATGGAGCGGCGGATGCCGGACCAGGTCACCAGCGCGTGGTGGAAGGAGGAGCGCGGCGAGAAGATCTTCGTCGACTACAACCAGACCGCGCGCGACCGCACCATCGCCTCCGCGTATTCCGTACGGCCCAGGGCGCACGCCCCGGTCTCGGCGCCGCTGCGCTGGGAGGAGGTGCCGCAGGTGCACCCGCGGGACTTCGACCTGGTCACGATGCCCGTGCGGTACGCCGAGCTGGGCGACGTGCACGCGGGCATGGAGGAGCACGCCCACCGGCTGGACGCCGTCCTGGAACTGGCAGAACGCGACGAACACGACCGCGGGCTGGGCGACATGCCGTACCCGCCGGACCACCCCAAGATGCCCGGGGAGCCGTTGCGGGTGCAGCCGAGCAGGGCCCGGCGCAAACCGGACGGCGCGACCGGCGGGAACTGACGGCGCGGCACGACCTCTTCCCACCGCGACCGCGCTGACGCATCATCAGGCGCATGCCCGCGCCTCGACCCGTGCCCCTGGACGAGTACCCGGTCCATCAGATCGCCCGTTCCATGCGCCATGTCGCGACCGGTGACCGCAACGCCTACGACCGTTCGATCTTCCACTTCTTCGACCACGAGGGCCGCGCCCTGCTCGTCACGGGCCTCGGCGTCTACCCCAACCTCGGCGTCACCGACGCCTACGCGACCCTGACCCGCGGCACCGGCATGCTCGCGGTGCGCGCCTCCGACGCGCTCGGCGAGGACCGGATGCGGCAGCAGGTCGGGCCGCTGCGCGTCGACGTCCTGGAACCGCTCCGCAGGCTCCGGCTGACCTGCGACGACGCATTCCTCTCGTACGACCTGGAATGGGAGGCCGCGTTCCCGGCCGTCGAGGAGCCGCACCACGCCCAGTACCGGGGCGGCCGGCTCTTCCTGGAGGCCAGCCGCTTCGTCCAGGCCGGCACCTGCCACGGTGTGGTCCGCACCGGCGACGGCGAGGAGATCCGCGTGGAGCGCGGCGGCTGGACGGCCACGCGGGACCGCAGCTGGGGCGTGCGCCCGGTGCCCGGCGAGGCCCCGGGGCGGGCCGAGGAGGAAAGCCGCCCGAGCGGTTTCCACTGGCTGTGGATACCGATCCGGTTCGACGACCGCTTCGTCATGGTGATCGCCCAGGAGGACGCCGACGGCTACCGCTCCCTGGACGAGGCCCTGCAGATCACCGAGCACGGACCGGACCGGCAACTGGGCCGCGCCCGGGTCGACATCACCTACCGGGAGGGCACCCGGGTGCCCGTCTCGGCCGTCGTGCACCTCGACGGCGGGAAGATCGAGGCCGAGGTGATGGTCTCCAGCCCGCTCGCCGTCGGGGCGGGATACCCGCCCGCCCGCGACTGGCAGCACGGCGAGTGGAAGGGCCGCGGCTGGCTCGACCACCGTGCCTATGACCTGACGGATCCGGCGGTCACGGCGCCCGCCGTGTACGGAGTCACCGACCACGCCGCGCGTTTCGCCTGGGACGGCCGGGTCGGCTACGGCATCTTTGAGCACGGCAGCTTCGGCCGCCACACCCCCAGCGGCTTCACCGGTCAGGAGGCCATGTGACAACGGTGCGCACCACCACCCGCGACCCCCAGCTGCTGCGCAGCCGCCTCGACGAGTGGCTGGCCGCGAAGCATCCCGGCGCCCACAGCCGCGGCGTGCACCTCCCCGCCGCGAACGGCCTGTCCAGCGAGACCGTCCTGTTCGACCTGGCCGTCCCGCACCCGGCGGGCACCGCGCGCCAGCGCATCCGCCCCTGCGTGCTGCGGCTGGCCGGCGACCCCGACGCGTACGCCGTCTTCCCGACGTACGACATGGCCGCGCAGTACCGCGTCATCCGGACGGTCGCCGCCCGCACCCGAGTCCCCGTGCCCGAACTGCTGTGGCTGGAGCCCGACCCGGGGCCGCTCGGCGCGCCGTTCTTCGTCATGGAGCGCGTCCCCGGGCGCGTCCCGCCGGACGTCATGCCCTACACCTACGGCGGCAACTGGCTCTTCGACGCCTCCGAGGAGGACCGGGTGCGGCTGGAGCGCTCGACGGTGCGGGTCCTCGCGGAACTCCACACCGTACCCGGCGAGGGGACGCTGCGGGCCCACGTCGACGCCCAACGCGCCTACTACGAATGGGTCGTCGGCGGGCAGAACCGTTCCCCCCTCATCGAGCGGGCCTTCGCCTGGCTGGAGAAGCACTGGCCCGCCGACCCCGGCCCGTCCGTGCTCAGCTGGGGCGACGCCCGGATCGGCAACATCGTCTACGACGCGGACTTCACCCCGGTCGCCGTCCTCGACTGGGAGATGGCCTCCTCCGGACCCCGCGAACTCGACCTGGCGTGGCTGGTGTACCTGCACCGCTTCTTCCAGGACCTCACCGTCACCGCCGGCTTCCCCGGCATGCCGGACTTCCTCGACCGCGACCGCATCGCCGCGACCTACGCGGAACTCACCGGGCACACCCCGCGCGACCTGGACTTCCACCTTCTGTACGCGGCGCTGCGGCACGCGGTCGTGATGCTGCGGATCGGCCACCGCCAGGTCCACTTCGGGGAGCGCGAGATGCCGGCCGACTCCGACGCGCTGATCCTGCACCGGAACACGCTGGAGGCGATGGTGGAGGGCCGCCACCGCTGACCCCCACGACCACCGGCCCGGTGCCTCACGTTCCGTGACCACGGAGCCGTCCGGAGCGCCCGCAGCGGCGTCCCGGGCGGCCCCGGCCCCGTGGGCCGTCGCAGCGCCGCCCGGCCGTGCGAGCGCTCCCCACGACCTGCGGCCCGGCGCCATCCGTGCCACCCTGACGGAGGAACGGGATGATGTTATTCACCCGTTTGTCATGTCGTGCACCGCCGTGTCCTGGCGCGGGCTGCGACCCTCGGTCGGGAGGGGACCGCGCCGTCGTGAGGAGTACGCATGCACCAAGGCCTCGCCCGTACCGCCACGGCCGCCGTCCTCCTGGGAGCCTCCGCGTTCGTCACCATGCCGGCCCACGCCGCGCCCGCGGACCCCTCCTCCCCGACGGTCTTCGCCCACCGGGGCGCCTCCACCGAGGCCCCCGAGAA
The DNA here is from genome assembly GCF_042742985.1 of Streptomyces sp. NPDC058864. Lineage (NCBI taxonomy): Bacteria > Bacillati > Actinomycetota > Actinomycetes > Kitasatosporales > Streptomycetaceae > Streptomyces > Streptomyces sp. NPDC058864. The sequence continues at coordinate 99,561 of NZ_JBHYMQ010000021.1, forward strand.
CACCCTGGCGGCCGTGCGCCGGGCCCACGAGCAGCACATCAAGTGGATCGAGAACGACGTCCAGCGCACCAAGGACGGGGCCCTGGTCGTGATCCACGACGCGACGCTGAACCGCACCACCGACGTCGAGCAGGTCTTCCCGGACCGCTCCCCCTGGCGGGTCGCCGACTTCACCCTCGCCGAGATCCGCCGGCTCGACGCCGGCAGCTGGTTCGCCCCCCGGTTCCGCGGCGAGCGCGTCCCCACCCTCCAGGAGTACCTGGAGCTCCTCGACCGCGACCAGCAGGGCCTGCTGCTGGAGCTCAAGCAGCCCGAGCTCTACCCCGGCATCGAGAAGCAGACCGTGGACGCCCTGGAGAAGGCCGGCTGGCTCGACCAGGCCCACCTCTCCGGCCGCCTGGTCGTCCAGAGCTTCAGCGCCGACGCCCTGCGCCGCACCCACGAACTGCGCCCGGCCGTCGTGACCGGGTTCCTGGGCAGCCCGCCGGTCTCCCGCCTGAAGGAGTACGCGGCCTTCGCCGACCAGATCAATCCGGACGAGAAGGACGTCACCTACGCCTACGTGCAGGCCGTCCACAGCGTCAACGGCCCCGACGGCAAGCCGATGCGCGTGAACGCGTGGACGGTGGACGACCTCACCACCGCCGTCCGCATGGCGGCCCTCGGCGCCGACGGCATCATCACCAACCGACCGGACGTCATCCGCAACGGCGTGCAGTGACCCGGCCGGGGACGTGCGGGGCCCGCTGAACCACCCGGCCCGGAGCGACGTATCAGTCACCGTGGGTGGCACAGGGTCGCCGACGCCGGAGGAAAGGGCCCGACGATCCCCGTGGATGCGAGCCGTCCCGTCCCCAACGCCCTCGAAACTCACCTCCGGCCGGAGGTGCCGGGCCTGGAAGGGCTGCGCGGCCTGGCCGCACTGTATGTACTGCTGTTCCACTGCTGGCTCTACACGTTCCCGGGGTACCCCGAGAGCTCGGCCCCCTGGTGGCTGGACGGGCTCATGTTCGGCCGCCTCGCCGTCGTCTTCTTCCTGGTGCTGTCCGGGTTCTCGCTCGCCATCTCCCCGGCGCGCGACGGCTGGCGGCTGGGCGGCGTCGCCCGTTTCCTGCGCCGCAGGGCCTGGCGCATCCTTCCCCGTACTGGGCGGCGCTCGCGATGAGCCTGGTCATCGCCTGGTTCGTGGTGCCGGCCTCGCACTTCGGGCCGCCCACCGGCGCGACGGTCCTGGTGTACGGCCTCGTCACCCAGGACGTCTTCACCGCACCGACGCCGAACGGCACGTTCTGGTCGATCGGCGTGGAGGCGGAGCTCTACCTCCTCTTCCCGCTCCTGCTGCTCGTCCGGCGCCGGCTGGGCGCCGTCGTGCTGGTCGCGGGCGTGACGCTGCCGGTCATCGCCCGCGGTCTGACGGCGCCGGGCGCGACCCCGGTGGAGGGGAACAACTGGCTCACCCCGCATCTCGCCCCGGTGTGCGTGGCCGGCCTGGTGGGCGCGGCCATCGTCGTCGCCCCGGCCCGGGTCCGGCGCCTGCCGTGGCACTGGTTCGCCGTAGCGGCCGCGGCGCCGGTGGTGGCGCTCGCCGCCGCCAGGGGCGCGGTCTGGACGGTGGACCACTACTTCTGGGTGGACCTCGCCGTCGCGCCCGCCATGACGATGCTGATCGCCGCGGTCGCCACGGGGCGACCGGCCGTCCTGCTGCGGCTGCTGACCGCACGTCCCGTCCGCGGCCTCGGCGAGGTCTCGTACAGCCTCTACCTGATCCACCTGCCCCTGGTCCTGACCGTCATCCGGCGCATCGCCCCGCGGTTCGTCTCCCCCGGACTGCCCACGTTCTGGTTCACGCTCGTCGTGGCGCTGCCCGCCTCGCTACTGGCGGCGTGGCTGTTCGCCCGGGTCTTCGAGCTGCCCTTCAAGCGGTACCGCTCCTGGAAGTCCCTGCCGGTGCCGGGCCGTTCGCGCGCCGCGGGTCCGGGGCCGCGCGGTCCGGCCGAGGCCACGCCGGCGGGTCCGTGACGTCCGGCCCGGGAGACGGCGAAGGCCCACGGCGACCGGACCGGCCGGTCGCCGTGGGCCTTCGCTCCCGCGTCGGTCAGTAGACCGGCTTGTCCGGCTCGATCGTGTTGACCCAGCCGATGACACCGCCGCCGACGTGGACCGCGTCGGCGAAGCCCGCGGACTTCAGCACGGCGAGGACCTCGGCGGAACGGACACCGGTCTTGCAGTGCAGGACGATCTTCTTGTCCTGCGGGAGGTCCTGGAGGGCGTTGCCCATGAGGAACTCGTTCTTGGGGATCAGACGGGCGCCCGGGATGGAGACGATCTCGTACTCGTTGGGCTCGCGGACGTCGATGATGTCGATGTTCTCGCCGTCGTCGATCCACTCCTTGAGCTGCTTCGGAGTGATCGTCGACCCCATCGCCGCCTCCTGCGCCTCCTCGGAGACGACGCCGCAGAAGGCCTCGTAGTCGATGAGCTCGGTGACGGTCGGGTTCTCGCCGCAGACCGCGCAGTCCGGGTCCTTGCGGACCTTGACCTGGCGGTACTGCATCTCCAGGGCGTCGTAGATCATCAGCCGGCCGACCAGCGGCTCGCCGGTGCCGGTGAGGACCTTGATGGCCTCGGTGACCTGGATGGAGCCGATGGACGCGCACAGCACGCCCAGGACGCCGCCCTCGGCGCAGGACGGGACCATGCCCGGCGGCGGGGGCTCGGGGTAGAGGCAGCGGTAGCAGGGACCGTGCTCGGACCAGAAGACCGACGCCTGGCCGTCGAAGCGGTAGATCGAGCCCCAGACGTACGGCTTGTTCAGCAGCACGCACGCGTCGTTGACCAGGTAGCGGGTCGCGAAGTTGTCCGTGCCGTCGACGATCAGGTCGTACTGGCTGAAGATCTCCATCACGTTGTCGGCCTCGAGCCGCTCCTCGTGAAGGACCACGTCGACGTAGGGGTTGATGCCCTTGACGCTGTCGCGGGCGGACTCCGCCTTGGAACGGCCGATGTCCGCCTGGCTGTGGATGATCTGGCGCTGCAGGTTGGACTCGTCGACCTCGTCGAACTCCACGATGCCGAGCGTGCCCACACCTGCGGCTGCCAGGTACATCAGGGCGGGCGAGCCGAGACCGCCGGCGCCCACACAGAGCACCTTGGCATTCTTCAGCCGCTTCTGCCCGTCCATCCCCACGTCGGGGATGATCAGGTGGCGGGAGTACCTGCGGACCTCGTCGACGGTGAGCTCGGCGGCCGGCTCGACCAGGGGTGGCAGCGACACGGGGACTCCGTTTGTCGATCGATCACTACGAATGTTCTCCCCGTAACACTGCCACGCCCTTCTTCATTCCGAGACTGCCGTCCCGAGGGTCGAGACCGTTCTTGGTCACATGCTGGGCGGCGGCTGACGGCGCAGCATGCGCGAGGCCTCGTCCCAGTAACCCGGCAGGCCGTCCCAGGCCGCGTGGTCGGTGCGGTCGGTGAAGTAGACCGTCGCCGCGCCCTGCCAGCGGGCGATCCGCATGGCGTTCTCCAGGTGCGGCGCGGGGACGCCGTGCACCAGGTGGCAGAAGCGCTCCGGCGGGTGCGCGGCCGTCCACTCCGGGGCCTCCGACCAGCGGTACTGCGTCCACGGCCCGGCGAAGGTCACCAGCTGGTCGGCGGCCTCGGCGTAGCCCTCGTAGGGGTGGCAGCCGTGGCCCAGCACGATGTGCCCGGTGCTGCCGCCCTGCACGCTCAGCAGCGCGCGCAGGGTGGTGATCACCCGGCGGCAGTCGGGGAGCTCCGAACTCGTGGTCGGGGCGCGGTCGAGGTAGAAGCCGTCGACCCGGTACCAGTCGAGGAAGCGGTGCGCGTCGGCGACCAGCTGACCGAAGGGGCGGGCCCCGTGCCGGGTATCCAGGTAGCCCAGCACGGGCACGGCCGCGTCGCGCAGCCGAGCGCAGGCCTCGGCGCAGAGCGGGTCGATCCGGGCGCCGGGGCCGCGGGCCACGTTGAGCACCACCCAGTGCATCGGGGCCTCCGGGCGGGCCAGTTCGGCCCATTCGCCCGGGGCGACCAGCGGGTGCGCGTACGCGGGGACCCCGAAGCCCAGTCCGTCACAGCGGTCGGCCGGCCTGCGCAGGCCGCTCGGATTCACACGCGGCATGCCGCCTCCATCCAGACGTCGGCGAGGGATTCCTCGAGTGCGATGCGCGGGCGCCAGCCGAGGCGGTCGCGGGCGGTGCGGATGTCGGCCTGCTGCCAGACCCCGCAGCCGTCCGGGTAGTGCGGGTGGCCGCTGCCGTTCGCCATCAGGTGCGGGTCCTCGACCTCGTGGAGGGTGCCCGTGTAGCCGGCGGCGTTGGCCAGGGCCGCGGCGACCTCGCGCAGCGGTACGGCGCGGCCCGTGCCGATGTTGACCAGGCCCTGAGCGGCGGAGAGCGAGGCCGCGTGCACGGCGCGGGCCACGTCGCGCACGTCCACGAAGTCCCGCTGCACGCCGAGGCCGGTCAGTTTCAGGTCGCCGTCGCCGGTCTGCATGGCCCGGCGCATCGCCTCCGCGAGCCGCCCGATCGGCGAGGCCGTGGGTGTGCCCGGCCCGACCGGGGTGAAGACCCTCAGCACGACGGCGTCGAGTCCCGAGCCCAGCACCAGTTCCGTCCCGGCGAGCTTGCTGACCCCGTACGGGCCGCCCGGCCGGGGCACGGCGTCCTCGGCCGTCGAGGAGCCGGTGGGCGAGGGCCCGTACTCCGCGGCGCAGCCCACCTGGACCAGCCGCGCCGAGGTGGCGCTGCGGCGCATCGCCTCGCACACGGAGGCGACCGCGATCGTGTTGTGCCGGGTGAGTTCGCGCGCCCCGCCACGCGTGGCGCCCGCGCAGTTGACGACGACCCCGGGGTGGACGGCGTCCATGAAGCGCGCCAGAGCGCCGGGGCTGCCGGACGACAGGTCGAAGCGCACGTCGGCGTCGTCGCTGCGGCCGAGCGCGGTCAGCTGCACGGCCGGGTCGGCCAGCAGCCGCTCGGCCACGTGACGGCCGACGAATCCGTTGGCGCCCAGGAGGAGGACTCTCATAGCGAGCGCCTCCGCTGCGCGTGCCGTGGCCGGGGGTGCGGGTGGGTCATCGTGGGTAGCTCCTTGGCTTCTTCTTCGGAACTGCGGGGTGTGCCGGGCCGGGCCGCCCGCCGCCCGCTCATCGCGGCGCCGCCGCGGCCGAGTACGCGGAGGCGCGCGAGAGCGTGGTCAGGGCGTGGGCCGCCAGCGCCAGGGCGCCGGCCGAGCAGGCCAGGGCGGGTACGGAGGCCGGCGGGAGGGGGAACCTGTCGAGCAGGGCGGCGGCGAGGGCCACGGCCTCGGTGGCGCAGGCCAGCCCGGTGCCGATGGCGGCCGGGTCGGGGTGGCCGTGCACCGCGAGCAGCCGGGCGGTGAACAGCAACAGGGCCAGCGCGGCGGGGCCGGCCAGAGCGCCTGGCGTGAACGGGGCGCCCACCAGGGCGCGGGCGGCGCACAGCAGCGCCAGCACGCAGGCGAGGAAGAGCGCGAGGGTGCCCGCCAGCAGCGGCCGCACGGCGCCGCCGAACTCCTCCAGGGTGCGGCTGCGCAGCAGATGGCCACGGGAGCGCACCGCGAAGCGGTGGGCGCACCAGGAGGCCGGTGCGAGGGAGAGGGCCAGCGCGGTCAGCCCGGCGGCGTCCGCGGCGGGCAGCGCACCCCCGGCCAGGCCGTCGGCGGCGCGCGGCCCGTACAGCCCGAAGACCACCAGCCAGCAGCTCCACACCGCGCCGCCCGGGCCCGTGCCGTACGGTGCCCGCAGCGGTCCGCGGCGCAGTGCGGCGAGGAGCGCCAGCAGGAGCAGCGGCACGGCCACGGCGACGACGGTGACCGGCGGCAGCACTCGCAGCGCCCCGCTCGCGGCGACGCAGACGGCGCCCGGTGCGAGGGTGAGCAGCAGGGCGGGGCGGTCGGCGGGCCGGCCGGCGGCGGGCGTGACACCGGCGCGGGGGACCCGCGCGTACAGCTCCTCGGCGAGGGTGAAGACGTCGCGGTGCCGGAAGCCCGCGGCGACGCGGTCGGTGACGCCCTGCGCCTCCAGTCCCGCCACGATCTCCAGCGGGTCCACCGCCTCGGCGCACAGCTGCTGGTGACGGTGCATCAGTCCGCGGACGGGGTCGGCGGGGCCGCGTTTGCGGGGGCCGCCCCTGCGCGCGCCGGTCTCGCCCTCCTGCACGTGACTCATGCGCGCTCCCGCCCCTCGGCTCCGGCGTACGCGGGCTCGCGGGCGGCGAGCGCCCAGGCCGGCGCGGCCGTCCAGCGCCCCGGCACACGGGACTCGGCGGGTCGGCCGAAGGGGACGGGGGTGCCGTCCGGGTCGCGCAGCGGGGCCTCGCGCCCGGGCACGTGGGCGACCAGATCGAGGTAGATCTCGCGGAACGCCGCCAGGTTCCGTTCGACGGTGAAGAGCTCCAGGGCGCGTTCACGGGCGGCGGCGCCGAGCCGCTGCCGGCGCTCGGGGTCGCGCAGCAGCGCGACGCAGGCCTCGGCGAGCGCCTTCGGGTTGCGCGGCGGCACGACCAGGCCGGTCCCGCCGATGACCTCCCGCACGGCCCCGACGTCGGTCGAGACGGTGGCCCGGCCGCAGAACATGGCCTCGACCAGGGTGACCGGGAATCCCTCGACGACGCTGGAGAGGACGACCACGTCCCCGGCCGCGTACGCGTCGGGCAGCGCCGGCACGCCCGGCGAGCCGAGCTCCTCGAAGGTGACCGGGCTCTCCCCCGCGGTGACGGCGTCGGCCGCCTCGTCCGGGAAGAGCTGCGCCGCCAGGGAGCGGCACTGCTCCAGGTACGCGGGGTCGCCCGCGCCTGCGCGGACGACACGCAGCCGCGCCCCGGGCTCCTCCTTGCGTACCTCCCCGAACGCGTGCAGCAGCCCGATCAGGTCCTTGCCGGGTTCGGCGCGGCCGACCCACACCAGCGCGGGGTCGCCCCCCTCGGCCTCGGCGGCGGGCTCGGGCAGGGGCCCCTGATAGCCGGGGTAGACCGTGCGGACGCGGTCCCGTTCGGCACCGCAGTGCTCCTGCCAGCGGCGCGCGTGGGCGTTGCCGGGGGTGACCAGGGCGGCCCTGTGGTACGCCTCGCCCGCCAGGCGGCGGTGGAAGGCGGCGAGCAGGGCGCGCACCGGGGCGGGCAGGCCCGCGGCACGGTGCAGCAGCAGGGTCTCGCGCAGCCGCACGCCGTACTCGGTCACCAGCAGCGGTGTGCCGAAGAACCGTTTGGCCAGCAGCGCGGGCAGCAGTGCGGTACCGCCCGTCACGGCGTGACAGAGGTCGGCGGTGGCGAGGGCGTCGCCGAACTCGTCGTACCAGGGCGCGGAGAGCGGCCGCAGCACGCGCTCCACCTGGTCGGCGGCGAGCAGCAGGTCGCCCACGCCGGCCTCCGCGACGAGGGGCCGCGCGCCGGGCGCCCGGCAGACCTCCTCCAGTACCCGCACCGCGTGTTCGGAGCGGAGCAGCGCCGGGAGTCCGCCGTCCTCGCGGGCGAGTTCGGCGAGGCCGTAGAGCGCGGAGGCGAAACGGTCCGCCACACCATTGGCCCCGGTGTCCCCGGCCAGCACGCCGACGAGGTCGCGGTACTGCTCCAGCGCCTGCGCCCGCCGGCGGCGCGCCTTGCCGGGCACGGCCACGGACGCCGGCGCGGGCCCCCACAGGGGCAGCGCGCGCACGTCCGTCACCTGGGGCGGCAGCACCACCATCCCCGCGGCCTCGGCCCGTTCGCTCCTGCCCAGCGCGTACACCGCGAACTCGTGCCCGGTGAGCCCGCGTACGAGCCGGTCGACCCAGGCGCCCCCCTCACCCCGGGCGTACGGATAACCACCCTCCGCGAGTAATGCGATACGCACGTCTGCCCCCTCTCGGCACCGGTCTGTTCGGGCGCGATGACCGTATTCCGGCGAAGTGGGGGCACGACGGACGGTTGTCCGCCGTGCCACCGAAAGGGGTGAAGAGACGTGACTTTCCCCGGCGTTGTGCGTTGTGACCGGGTAGACGTCCGCCGGACGGTCCCGGGGCGGGCGCGGCGGGAGGCACGGCGCGGGCGGATTACCCCCGCGACCCGGGGTAGGCACACAGGGCTCGGGCGGGCGGTGGAGGAGCGGCTGCCAGGACACGGCCCCACCGGGCACCCCCGGGTCCGCCCACCGGTCCCGCGCGCGGGCCACTTCCGTCGGAGCACGCCCCGCTCAGGCGTTTCCCCTGGCCCCGGGACCCGGGCACAAGGCTCGCCCGGGCCACGGGCCGGGACCCGGCCGCCAGGGCACGGCACGCGGGCCGCGCCCCCGTCGCGGCCCGCGTCGTACGTCAGGCGATGGCCGCCGGGGCGCGGCGGCGGGCGGCGCGGCGCGCGGCGGACTCGTCCGGGTCGAGCACCGGGACCGCCGCCAGCAGCCCCTTGGTGTACTCGTGCTCCGGCGTCTCGTACACCCGCGCGGCGGGCCCGTACTCCACGACCCGGCCCGCCCGCATCACCGCGACGTTGTCGCTGACCTGGCGCACCACGGCCAGGTCGTGGGCGATGAAGACCAGCGCCAGCCCCAGCTCGCGCTGCAGTTCGCCCAGCAACCGGATGACCTGGGCCTGCGTCGTGACGTCGAGCGCCGACACCGGCTCGTCGCAGACGATCAGCCGCGGCTCGGGCGCCAGCGCCCGGGCGATGCCGACCCGCTGCCGCTGCCCGCCGCTGAACTCGTGGGGGTAGCGGTGGTACCAGTCGGGGTCGAGCCCGACGCGTTCCAGCAGCTCCCGCACGCGGGCGGTGATCGCGGCGTCGCCGAGCACGCCGGCCGTCCGCAGCGGGTCCGCGATGGACTCGCCGATGCTGCGCCGCGGGTTGAGGGAGGACACCGGGTCCTGGAACACCATCTGCAGCCCCGGGGTGCCCGCACCGGAGCGCGCGCCCGGGCGCCGCAGCTCGCCGCCGGTGGGCTCCAGGAGCCCCACGAGCATCCGCCCCAGCGTGGTCTTGCCGCTGCCGCTCTCGCCGACGACGCCGAGCGTCTCGCCCGCGCGCACGGTCAGCGAGACACCGTCGACCGCCGCGACCCGGGCGCCGCGCCGGCCGAACTCCCGCCGCAGGCCGACGGTTTCGAGCAGGACCTCGCCGGGAACGGCACCGCCCTGCGGCTTCGCCGTGCCCACCCGCGGGACGGCGGCCACCAGGTTCCGGGTGTACGGCTGCCGGGGCGCGCCCAGCACCGTGCCGACCGGGCCGCGCTCCACGGCGCGGCCGTCCTTCATCACCAGGACCTCGTCGACGCTCCCGGCCACCACTCCGAGGTCGTGGGTGACCAGCAGCAGCCCCATCCCGGTCTCCTGCCGCAGTTCGCCGAGCAGGTCGAGGATCTGCGCCTGGACGGTGACGTCGAGCGCCGTCGTCGGTTCGTCCGCGACGAGCAGCCGCGGCTCGCAGGCGAGCGCCATGGCGATGAGCGCCCGCTGGCGCATGCCGCCGCTGAACTCGTGGGGCCGGAAGCGCGCCCGCCGGGGGGCGTCGGCGATGCCGACCCGGTCGAGCACCTCGACCGCCCGCTCGCGGGCCGCCCGCCGGGAAGCCCGCGGGTGGTGCACCCGGTACACCTCGGCGATCTGGTCGCCGATCGCGAAGTAGGGGTCGAGCGAGGACAGCGGGTCCTGGAAGACCATCGCCGCCAGCCCGCCGCGCAGCCCGCGCAGTTCCCGCTCCCCCGCGGTGAGGACGTCGACGCCGGCCACCCGTACCGAGCCGCCGATCCGTGCGCCGCTGCCGCGGTGCAGTCCCAGCAGGGTGAAGGCGGTGGCGCTCTTGCCGCTGCCGGACTCGCCGACGACGCCCAGGGCGCCGCCCTGCGCCAAGGAGAAGGAGAGCCCGTCCACGGCGCGGACGGTGCCCGTGCCGGTGGGGAAGTCGATCGTGAGGTCCTCGACCTCGATCAGCGGTGACGTCATGCCAGCACCACCCGTCGGTCGGCCACCGCGTACAGGACGTCCGCGAGGGCATTGGCGAGGACCACGAAGAATCCGGTGACCAGCACGAGCCCGACGACGACCGGCAGGTCCTCGGTCCGCACGGAGTCCACCAGGCTCTTGCCGAGCCCGGGGATGCCGAAGAGCGACTCGGTGAGCACCGCGCCGCCGAACATCGTCCCGAGGTCCAGCGCGGTCAGCGCGATGACCGGTGGCAGGGCACCGCGCAGCGCGTGCCGTCCGACGACGGAGCGCTCGCGGACGCCGTAGGCGCGGAAGGTGCGCACATGGTCCTCGGAGAGCGTGTCCAGCATGGAACTGCGGGTCAGCCGGGCGTACTTGGCGCTCTCCAGGATGGCCAGGGAGAGCCAGGGCAGCACCAGGTTCCAGGCCCACTGCTCGGGGTCCTCGGTCAGCGGGACGTAGGACGGGAAGGGCAGCCAGCCCAGCACCGAGACGAACAGGAGCATCAGCAGGATGCCGATGATGAAGACGGGGACGGCGTTGCCCGCGAGGGTGACCGCGGTCAGCAGCCGTTCGGTGATCCCGCCGTGCCGCAGCGCCGAGAGCACGCCGGTGCCGACGCCGATGACCAGCCACAGCACCATCGCGCCGAGGGAGAGCGAGGCGGTGGCCGGCAACCGCTGCGCGAGCAGGGAGGTGACCTGCTCGCCGTTCTGGTACGAGAAGCCCAGGCACGGGGCGCCGCAGTGCTCGGTGCCGACGCCGGTGCTGATGTCGGAACCGGCGAACAGGCCGTGCAGGAAGTGCGCGTACTGCGCGAAGGCGGGGTCGTCGAGGCCGAGCTGGGTGCGGACCTGGGCGACCTGGTCGGCGGTGCACTTGGGTCCGCAGGCCAGCCGTGCCGGGTCACCGGGCAGGACGTAGAAGAGCGCGTAGACCGCGATGCTCAGCACGAGCAGCACCAGCAGGGCGGCCAGCAGGCGCCGCAGCGCGAACCGGGTGAGGAGCGTCACGGCCTCGCCTCCTTCCGTCTGCGGGTCACGGCGCGCAGGCGGCTGCCCGCCCGCGGGTCCAGGGCGGTGCGCACGCCGTCGCCGAGCGCGGTGAAGGCGAGGACGGTGACGAAGATCAGGCCGGCGGGCAGCAGCACGTACGTCGGGTCTGCCTGGTACCAGGTGGTCGCGGAGGAGAGCATCTGTCCCCAGGAGGGCGTGGGCGGCTTGACACCGATGCCGAGGAAGGACAGTCCGGCCTCGGAGGCGATGTTGGAGGGCACCAGCAGCGCGCTGTAGGTCACCACGGGCGCGGCCAGCGACGGCAGCAGTTCGCGGCGGGCGATCCGCCACCGGCCGGCGCCGCCGAGCCGGGCGGCGGCCACGTAGTCGAGGGACTTCAGGCTGAGCGTCTGGGCCCGGACGATGCGGGACGTGCCGCCCCAGCCGAGCAGGCCGAGGACGAGGACGAGCAGCACGGGCCGCGGGAAGCCGGCGGGGACGATCGCCAGCAGGGCGATGGAGAAGACCAGGGTGGGCAGCGCCAGCATGACGTCGGTGGTCCGGCTGAGCAGGGTGTCCAGGAAGCGGTTGCCGAGTCCGGCGGCGAGGCCGACCGCGACGCCGATGACGACCTGCACCACGGTGGCGGCGAGGCCGATGCCCAGGGAGATCCGGGCGCCGTACACGAGGCGGGCGAACAGGTCGCGCCCGGTGCCGGGTTCGACGCCGAGCCAGTGGTCGGCGCTCACACCGCCGAAGGAGCCGACCGGGACGCCGCCGAGGGCGGAGTCGACGGCGGAGGCGTGGTACGCGTCCGGGTCCTGGCCCTCGATGGCGGCGAGCAGCGGGGCGGCGAGGGCCACCAGGACGAGCAGGACGATCACGGCGACGCCGGCGAGGGCGGCGCGCTGGGCGCGCAGCCGCCGCCACAGCTGCCGGGCGCCCGGCGCGGCCTCGGGGGTGTCCGAGGCCGCGCCGGGAGCGGCGAGCACGTCGGTGGTGGTCACTTGACCGCGACCTGCGCGACGTCGAGGACACCGGTCCAGTCGCTGATGACGACGTTCTTGACGTCCTTGCCGTACAGGCGCTTGTAGACCGGGTGCACCAGCGGCACGGTCAGCGCCTGCTCGCCGATCTTCTTGTCGAGGGCGCCCCAGCGCGCGGCGGCGGCCTTGAGGTCGGTGAGCTTGTTGATCTCGTCGATCTCCTTGTTCACCGCCGGGTCGTCCAGCTGGGCGTTGTTGAAGTTGTAGCCGTCCTCGACGATCTGCCGGCCGTCGAAGATCGGGGCCAGGAACGGCCCGCCGGACGGCCAGTCGGCGCCCCAGCCGGCGAGGAAGAAGCCCGGCTCGGTCTTCACGCCGTGGATCTTCTCGCTGTAGGCGCTGGACTCCAGGCCCTCCAGCTTGACGGTGATGCCGGCCTTCTTCAGGGCGTCCTGCAGGGCGGTGGCGACCTCGGGGCCCTGCTCGTCGCCGCCGCTGCTGTCGTGGGTCAGCGTGACCGTCAGGCCGTTCGGGTGACCGGCCTCCTTCAGCAGCTCCTTGGCCTTGGCGGGGTCGCCGCTCTTGCCGGCCGGGAACGCGTCGTACGGGGTGTAGCCGAAGGACTCCTGCGCGGGCAGGAAGGTGGTGGCGGGCTCGGCGAGCGAGGAGCCGCCGAGGGCGTTGACGACGGTGCTGCGGTCGACCGCGTAGGAGATGGCCTGGCGCACCTTGGGGTCGTCGAAGGGCTTCACCTTCGGGTTGAAGGAGATGTAGTCGGTGTAGCCGAACCGGCCGGTGCCGACGCGGCCCGCGAGCTGCTTGTCGCCGGTGATCTTGGCGAGTTCGGCGGCGGTGAGGTTGGTGTCGGTGGTGACGGCGGCCGCGTCCTTGCCGGAGCCGGAGGAGATCCGCTGGTTGATCACGGCGGCGTCGAGGCCGGAGCGCACGTCGACGCGGTCCGGGTAGGCCTTGCGCTCCTCGTCGGTCTTGGCGTCCCAGTGGGTGTTGCGCTCCAGGACCAGGTGCTCGCCGTCGTTCTCGTTGGCGACGACCTTGTAGGGGCCGGAGGAGAACGGGTGGTTCTCGTACTTGGTGCCGGTGTCCTTGGCCTTCGGCACGGGGGCGAAGGAGGTCTGGGTGGCCAGGAACGGGAAGTCGCCCTCGGGCTTGTTCAGGTGGAAGACGATGGTCTTCGCGTCGGGGGTCTCGATGGAGGCCAGGCCGCCCTTGTCTTTGTACGGCCCCTGGTACTCCTTGCCGCCGACCAGCCAGTCGCGCAGGTAGGGGGCGCCGCCGGACAGTTCGGCGGCGAAGGAGCGCTCGATGCCGTACTTGATGTCGGCGGTGGTGATCGCGCTGCCGTCCTCGTACTTCAGGCCGTCCTTGAGGTGGTACGTCCAGATGGTGGCGTCCTTGTTGGGCGTACCGGTGTCGGTGGCGAGGTCGGGGACGACCTTCGAGCCGTCGGCGCCGTTCTCGCGGTTGCGGGTGGTCAGCGTGCGGAAGACCAGGCTGGGGATGTTGCCGCCGCCGGAGGTGTAGAGCCGCGCGGGGTCGAAGTCCTCCTGCGGCGACTGGTTGAGGACGTAGAGCGTGCCGCCCTTGGCAGGCTTGCCGTCGGCCGCCTTGGTCCCGCTGCCCTCCGGGCCGCAGGCGGCGGCACCACCGGTGATCGCCAGGACGACGGCGGCCGCTGCGAGGCGGCGGGGTGTGACGGACGGGTGAGACATCGAGGATCCCTTTCGCGGCTGCGAGTTGAGGAGGGCAGGGCTGTGGAAGGCCCGCAGGCAGCGGCGACGACCTCATGGTGAGGCCGTGAAGGATCGATCGTGCGTCGAGCACTGTGCCCACGGGCGGGAAGGTCCGGGGGCGAGGGAAGGAACGTGCCCTTTAAGCGCCCGGCACCGTGGAACACCGACACAGGATGTCGGCCACGCTGTGCCCGGCCACGCCGATGAGCGCCAGCTCGATGCTGGCGTCGGCGTCAGTGGCAGGGCTGTGCGGCATGCCGAAAACATTGAACGATTAATCGCCCGATGTCAAAAAGCTAGCCCCGGGGGTAGGGCCAGGCGTTGGGCTTGCAGGTCACGCCCCCGTAGGAGAGGAACTTGGTCTGCTGCATCATCACCGGGGCGAGGGCGCCCTGCTTGGGGCAGAGCACATGGCCGTAGCCGAGCCGGTGTCCCACCTCGTGGTTGATCAGCATCTCCCGGTAGGCGAGCATCCGGTCCTGGCCGTAGGTCTCCGAGCCCTGGGCCCAGCGGTACGCGTTGATCATCGTCCGCGGAGTCGACGCCGCGTCACATGACACGTTGTCAACCGTGGTGTCCAGACCGGACTTCGCGCACCAGGTGGCCGTGGTCCCGGGGCTGGCCAAGGTGATCACGATGTCGGCGGGGCCAGTTGAGACCCGTTCGAAGGTGCGGGCCCCGGCGTGCGCCCAACTCCGCTTGTCGTTGAGCGTCTTGTAGACCGCGTCGGCGAAGAGCCGGGGGTTCAACGGCAGTCCCTTCTCGACGTCCACGCGGACCCGCAGCAGCCTGCCCTTGCCGGGCGCCTTCTCGTGGCCGCCCACGGTCTGGAACTTCCCGGCCAGGCGCAGGTCCTGGTCGAGCGGGTAGACCTTGGTCATCGCCTGGCCGTACGTGAGCGGGGCGACGACCGCGGAGGGTGAGGCCGAGGGGGTCGCCCGGCCCTTGGAGCGGGACGCGGAGTCGTCGGCGGCCCGGCTGCCGCCCGGCTCCGCTGCGGCGGACGGGTGACGCTTCTCACCCCCGGCGGCGATCTGGCCCGCCACGACCACGGCCAGCACGGTCACGACGGCCGCCGCGGCGGCGCCGCTGAGGGCGCGAGTCCTGACGGCCTTCCTGGGCCGTTCGGGTTGTTCCGCACCCTCCCCGGCCGCCTCGGCGCCCCCGGCGGGTGCCCCGGGTTCGGTGGCGGCGGGGGCGGAGGGGGCGTCGAAGGCCGCGACGAAGTCCTTCCGCGGCCCGGGGACGCTTCGGGCTCCCGCTCCCGCTCCCGCTCCGGCGCCGGGCGCCCGGCGCTGGCGCGGGAAGCCGGCTATTCGGGGCGCGGTGGAGACGCCCCCGTCGAGGGGGTCGTCGTCCTCCGGGTAGTCGGTGCCGAAGGCGCTGTCCGCCAGTTCGGCGGGCCGGGTCCCGCGCGGCGTGCGCGGCGGGGCCCAGGAACCGGCCCGGCCCCAGGCCGAGTGCTCCCGGTGCTCGGGGTGGGAGTGGCCGGGGACGTCCTGGTGACCGTGCCCGGGGTCGCCGGCCCGGAAGCCGTCCCGGCCGCCCGGCGCGGACCCGCCGGGCGCCTGGCCCGGTCCGCCCGGCCGCTGCGGAGCCGTCGTCCCCGGACCGGGCCGCCTGCGGCGGCCGCTGCCCGAGTTGCCGGCGGCTATGCCCGGTACGTCGTCGCGGCGGCCGTCACGGCCGCCCGGTGCGCTGTGCCTGCCCATGAAGTCAGTGATCCGTCCGCGCGTCCGTGGCGTCCAGCAGTTCGCGGAAGGCCCGCTCCACCGCATCGGGGTGCTCCATCATCGCGACGTGTCCGCTCTCGGGGAGCGTCAGCAGCCGCGCGTCACGGAACGTCCGGGCGGCACGGTACGCCATCCGGGGGGAGACCAGCTTGTCCCGGCCGCCGTACACCAGCAGCGTCGGCGCGAGCACCCGCTCGGCCTGCCGCCACAGGTTGTGCTGGCCGCCGAGGGTGTAGGCGTCGACGATGCCGCGCGCCGAGCGGGTCAGCGCGTCCCAGAAGTAGGGCAGCTCCAGCCGGCGCTCGTACTCGGTGGCGTGCTCGGTGAAGGACTCCTCGCTGACCTGCGACGGATCGCCGTAGCAGAGGTCCAGCAACTGCTTGGTGCGCCGCTCCACGGTCCAGTCGCGGGTGGCCCGGGTCACCACCGCGGTGGCGCCCGGCAGCCCGAGCAGGGCGGTCGGCCAGGCGCCGCGCCGGGGCGGCACCTCCGGCAGGGCCGGGGAGATCAGCGTCAGCGTGCGGACCAGGTCGGGCCGGGCGGCGGCGACCTTGGTGGCGACCGCTCCCCCCAGCGAGTTGCCGAAGAGGTGCACGGGCCCGCGCCCGGAAGCCTCCAGCAGGCGCACGACGGCGCGCGCGTGCCCCCCGATCGAGTAGTTGCCGTCGTCCGGCGGCGGCGAATGCCCGAAACCGGGCAGGTCAAGGGCCTCGCAGGCCACCCGGTCCGCCAGCAGCCGCATCAACGCCGACCAGTTGGACGACGACCCGCCCAGGCCGTGCACGAAGAGCGCGGGCGGCAGCCCTCCGGCCTGCTCCGCCCGCGCTCTCACGGTCACCGTCCGCCCTGGCAACGCCACGGTCCGGACCGTCTCCCCGTCCCCGGCTCTGGCCCCCGAAGGCGGTACGGGCACGGCGGCGAGTGCGGCTTCGGAAGACTCCGTCGAGGACATGGGGCAATGTTACGAGGTGATCACGCGTGCGCTTATGTGTTCGCCCTCACACGCGTCACGGGGATTTTCCGCCCCTCCCGTCACTCTGCACACCCCGTGCCTGTCTCCTACGCTCGCAGAAGGGGAAAGAGGGGGACAGTGGGTAGCAGCGGGGGACGGCAGCGCACGACCAGACGGGAGGTGCCCGTGTCCGACGACATCGAGACCTTCGACGACGACGACGTCCTCGACGTCCTCGACGACCTGGAGGACGCCGAGGCCGACATCGAGGCCCCCGAGGCGGACATCGCCGAACAGCACCTCGAACTGCTGCAGCACCGCGATGTCCCGATCACCGAACGCCCGGACGACGCCGATCCGGCGGACGTCGCCGAGCAGCGCAGGGTGGTGGAACTCGACGAGGACGACTATCGCTGAGTTCCACTTGGTGAGAATGTGCGTTCGCACAGCGCATGCCCCCGCTACCGAAAAGTACGATGGCACCCGCAGCGCAGAACGACATCACTTGGGAGGCGGCGTGACAGCCATCGAGCAGACTGAGGCGCGCCCACGCGGCACGCGCCTGCCGCGCCGGGCCCGGAGGAACCAGCTGCTGGGCGCGGCCCAGGAAGTGTTCGTCGCCCAGGGCTACCACGCCGCCGCGATGGACGACATCGCCGAGCGTGCGGGCGTCAGCAAGCCCGTGCTCTACCAGCACTTCCCCGGCAAGCTCGAGCTCTACCTGGCCTTGCTGGACCAGCACTGCGAGGCCCTCCTGGACGCGGTGCGCACCGCGCTGGCCTCCACCACCGACAACAAGCAGCGCGTGGCGGCGACCATGGACGCCTACTTCGCGTACGTGGAGGACGAGGGCGGCGCCTTCCGCCTGGTCTTCGAGTCCGACCTCACCAACGAGCCGGCCGTCCGCGAGCGCGTCGACAAGGTCGCGCTGCAGTGCGCCGAGGCGATCAGCGAGGTCATCGCCGAGGACACGGGGCTGACCACCGAGCAGTCCATGCTGCTCGCCGTCGGCCTCGGCGG
Organism: Streptomyces sp. NPDC058864; assembly: GCF_042742985.1. NCBI lineage: Bacteria > Bacillati > Actinomycetota > Actinomycetes > Kitasatosporales > Streptomycetaceae > Streptomyces > Streptomyces sp. NPDC058864. The sequence continues at coordinate 116,932 of NZ_JBHYMQ010000021.1, forward strand.
CGTCTCGCAGGTCGTGGCCCGCTACTGGCTCTCCAGCGGCAGCTCGATGCCCCGCGACACTGCGGTGCAGCTGCTGACGTCCCTGGCCTGGCGCGGCATCGCGGGCTTCCCGCTGCACGGCGCCGAGCACTGACGGCGCCGCCCGGCTGTTCGCTCTGGGCGTGCCCGTCCGCCGGTGGTCCGGTGCCGGGCGCGGCTAATGTGTCCTGCGTACGGCGCGATTTCCAACCGCGCACACCGCAGACCGTTCGGAGGGACGAAAGCCGTGGAGGTCAAGATCGGCGTGCAGCACGCGCCGCGCGAGATCATCATCGAGAGCGCGCAGACGGCCGAGGAGGTCGAGAAGGCCGTCGCCGAGGCGCTGACGGGCACCGGCAAGCTGCTCAGCCTCACCGACGAGCACGGCAAGCGCGTGCTCGTGCCGGCCGACCGGCTGGCCTACGTGGAGATCGGCGAGCCGGCGGCGCGCCGGGTCGGCTTCGGCGCCCAGCTCTAGGGCAGGTCACAGCCTCGCTCTAGGGCAGGTCACAGCCTCGCCGCTCCCGTCACCGGGAGGACGCACGGCGGGTCACCCCCGAATGGGGTGACCCGCCGTTTCGCCGTGCGGGCCCGCGGGGTAGGACCCGTGCGACCGAAGACTCCGGGAGGGGCCGCACGATGATGTGGGAAGCACTCGCGTTCGCCGCCGTCGGACTGTCCGTCGCGTACACCGCGACCCGGCTGCTCCCCCGCCGCCGCCTTCCCGCGGCGACGCTCGTCCTCGCCACGGGAGCGGTCGCCGCTGTGCTCGGCGGCCTCATCACCCGTACCGTCCTCGGTTCGGACCGGTTCCTGATCAACCTCGCCGTGTCGGTGGGGGTGGCGGCCGCCCTGCTCTCGCTGCTGGTGCGCCCGCCGCGCAGCAGCCGCCGGTCCGCGCCGCGCACGGCCTGAGCCGCACGTCCGGGCCGAGCGGCCCGGACCGCTCAGGCGGACAGGCCCAGCGCCGCCATCCGCTTGGTGTGGGCCTCGGTGATCCGGGTGAACATCCGGCCGACCTCCGCGAGGTCGAAGCCGTCGGCGACCCCGCCGACCAGCATCGTGCTGAGCGCGTCCCGGTCCGCCACGACCCGTTGCGCCTGCGACAGCGCCTCGCCCATCAGCCGGCGCGCCCACAGCGCGAGCCGTCCGCCGACCCGGGGCTCGGCCTCGATGGCGGAGCGCACCTTCTCCACCGCGAAGGAGGCGTGGCCGGTGTCGTCCAGCACCGCCAGCACCAGCTCACGGGTGTCGGCGTCGAGCCGGGCGGCGACCTCGCGGTAGAAGTCGGACGCGATGGAGTCGCCGACGTACGCCTTGACCAGGCCCTCCAGCCAGTCCGACGGCGCGGTCTGGCGGTGGAACTCGTCGAGCGCGGCGGCGAAGGGCTCCATCGCCGCGGTCGGGTCCGCCTCGATGGTGGTCAGCCGCGCGCGCAGCTGCTCGAAGTGGTGGAACTCGGCGGACGCCATCGCCGCGAGCTCCGCCTTGTCCTCCAGGGACGGTGCGAGCTTCGCGTCCTCCGCGAGCCGCTCGAAGGCGGCCAGTTCGCCGTACGCGAGTGCCCCCAGCAGGTCCACGACCGCCGCGCGGTACTGCGGGTCCGCGGACGCGGCGGCCCAGTCCTTGGCGGCGATGGTCGTCTCGGCGGGGGTCTCGGCGGGGGTGTCAGGCGTCTCCATGCTGCGCACAATAGCCAACCCCACCAGCGCGGCAACCATGCCGTGCGGCCCGCCGCGCGGGAGCCGCGGAGTGAGCCGTCCCACGTACCGGAAAATCCATCCGCCGCGGGTGCGTGATTCCGGGGTACAGTGATATGGACCCGCCAGGTGACCCGGCGGGTCACGCATGAATGGATGCCCGGTCGGTGGCCCGATCGGCTCCTACCGACCGCCCTCCTCACATGGGAGGGGACACATTCGCGGCGCGCACGAGGGCAGTGGTCCCGCGCACCTCGGCCACCCACGGCCGGACGACACTCCGCGGTCAGCGCAGTTCCTTGCGCCCGACCCTCCCCGGAAACCGCTCGGCGCCGCGTCCCAAACAGAAGAGGCAGCATCCTGACCACCACCACGACTTTCCGCGATCTGGGGATCCTCCCCGAGACCGCCGAGGCCCTCGAGGCCGTCGGCATCACCACTCCCTTCCCGATCCAGGAGATGACGCTCCCGGTCGCCCTCGCGGGCAACGACGTCATCGGCCAGGCGAAGACGGGCACCGGCAAGACCCTGGGCTTCGGCCTGCCGCTCCTCGAGCGGGTGGTCGTGCCGGTCGACGTCGAGGCCGGGCGGGCCAGGCCCGAGGACGTCGTCGACGGTCCGCAGGCCCTGGTCATCGTCCCGACCCGTGAGCTGTGCCAGCAGGTCACCAACGACCTGCTGACCGCCGGCAAGGTGCGCAACGTCCGCGTCCTGGCGATCTACGGCGGCCGCGCCTACGAGCCGCAGGTCGAGGCCCTGAAGAAGGGCGTCGACGTGGTCGTCGGCACCCCGGGCCGGCTGCTGGACCTGGCGGGCCAGAAGAAGCTCAACCTGCGCCACGTCCGCGCTCTCGTCCTCGACGAGGCCGACGAGATGCTGGACCTGGGCTTCCTCCCCGACGTCGAGAAGATCATCGACATGCTGCCGGTCAAGCGGCAGACGATGCTCTTCTCCGCGACGATGCCGGGCGCCGTCATCGGCCTCGCCCGCCGTTACATGTCGCAGCCCACGCACATCCGGGCCACCTCGCCGGACGACGCGGGCGCGACCGTCGCCAACATCACCCAGCACGTCTTCCGCGCCCACTCGCTGGACAAGCCGGAGCTCGTCTCCCGCGTCCTGCAGGCGGAGGGCCGCGGCCTGGCGATGATCTTCTGCCGGACCAAGCGCACCGCCGCCGACGTCGCCGAGCAGCTCGAGCGCCGCGGCTTCGCCTCCGGCGCCGTCCACGGCGACCTCGGCCAGGGTGCCCGCGAGCAGGCGCTGCGCGCCTTCCGCAACGGCAAGGTCGACGTCCTGGTCTGCACCGACGTCGCCGCCCGCGGCATCGACGTCGAGGGCGTCACGCACGTGATCAACTACCAGACGCCGGAGGACGAGAAGACCTACCTCCACCGCATCGGCCGCACCGGCCGCGCGGGCGCGTCCGGCACGGCGATCACGCTGGTCGACTGGGACGACATCCCGCGCTGGCAGCTGATCAACAAGGCGCTGGACCTGTCGTTCAACGACCCGGAGGAGACCTACTCCACCTCGTCCCACCTCTACGAGCTGCTCGGCATCCCCGAGGGCACCAAGGGCGTGCTGCCGCGTGCGGAGCGCACCCGTGCCGGGCTCGACGCGGAGGAGATCGAGGACCTCGGCGAGACCGGCGGTCGGGGTCGCGGCCGCGGCGGCCGCAAGTCCGGCCCAGCCGCCTCCGCCGAGGCGGAGGAGCGTCCGGCCCGCACCCGTGCGCCGCGCCAGCGCCGCCGCACCCGCGGCGGGCAGGCTCTCGGCGAGGCGCCCGCCGAGGCGGAGGCGGTCGTGGAGACCGTCGAGGCCCCGGCCACCGAGGCCCCGGCCCCGCGTCGTCGCCGCCGCAGCCGCGCGGGCGCGGCCGTCACCGCGGGCACCGAGACCGTCGCTGCCGCCCCGGCGGCCGAGGAGGTCCCGGCACCGCGCCGCCGCCGTACGCGGTCCGCCGCCGGCACCACCGGCACCGAGGCTGCGGCCGCTCCGGAGGCCGCGGCCCCCGAGGCGGCACCCGCCGAGGGCGAGGGCGCGGCCAAGACCGTCCGCCGCCGTCGCCGCACGCGCGCGGCCAAGCCGGCCGACGAGGCCACCGGCTGACGCCACACCCGTACCGCCGACGGCCGGGCGCCCCTGAGGGGGGGGCCGCGCGGCGGGGGGCCCCCGGGGGGGGGGCCCGGGGGGGGGGCCGCGGGGGGGGGGGGGGACCCCGCCCCGCGAGCCGCGCCCCCCGGGGCG